>CANPZM010000011.1 GCA_947589065.1 uncultured Clostridia bacterium | reverse complement strand
AGCATAAATAAATTTTTTTATATTATGTTTTATATCATAAGAAGTTTAAAGTTTACACAAACTTTACGATACTCTCGGATTTTTTTAACGTCCTGCAAAGCACAATTATTAAATCAAGTTTTTATACTGCAAAAGAGCAAAAAATGAGACGGATTCTTATTCTCCGTCTCACTTTAGGGGAACTATTTTTCCTCATTCTTTCCCCATTGCCATTTAGCAATTCCTATTAGCACCACTAACAATACTGCAACAATTCCTATTCCAACTATTAGTTCATCTATCATTTCGTTTCCTGTTCCTACTGCTATTATCATCTCTGTTGTATCACTATTATCTGCTACACTCTTTTCTGCATATCCTGCTAAATTCTCTGTTGCTACTATTTCTACTATATTCGTCTTTGTTCCTAAGTTTGCTTCTTTTGTTATCCAATCCATATATATTTTATATTCTACTGTTTGATTTGGTTTTATTTCTTTAGTTATAATAGTTGCTACATTTCCTGCTATTTTCCAGTCTGGATTCTTTTCTTTGCTCATTCTCATTCCACTTGGTATCTTCTCTTGTACTGTTGCCTTTCCTGATATCTCACTATCATTTGTTACTATTATACTATATACAACCTCTACTTTACTTTTTCCTACATTTTTTCTATATAATTCTGTCTTTCCTATATCTGAATTTATCTCTCTTGTCTCTCCATTTACTATTACACTTACTATCTTTTTATCTATCTTTAAATTGAATTCTTTTTTTCTGTAATAGTAATTTACTTCTATATCTTGTGTTGATACTATTCCTTCTGCATTCTTTGGTTTCTCTATTAATTTATAATATGGTATATCTTTTTCCTCTGTCTTATATTTCTCGTTTTGCTTTCCTATCTTTACTTCTTTTATTATTGTTTTATTTGTGTCTTTATCTATATATTTTACTGTTATTGTTACTGTCCTTATGTAATAATATGTAAACTCTTTTGTATTTCTTTCCATTTTTCCTTTTTGATTCTTTGGCTCTTCTATTAACTGATATCTTTCTATTTCTTTTGGCTCTATTTCATATCTCTTTCCTTCATATCCTTCTATTATCGTTGGGTCTGCCAATTTCTTTCCTGTTATCTTGTCTACATATTTTACTATTATTTTAGTTTTCTTTGCATAATAGTAATTTACTTCTGTCTTTCCTAATTTCATTTTTCCTTCTGCATTTTTTGGATATTTCTCTTCTAACAATACATAATCTGAAAATACCTTTGGACTTGTATTATACTCGTCTCCCTCATATCCTTCATATTTTACTTCTTTTGCTAACTTCTCTCCTGTTCCTATATCATAATGATTTTCTATTACTCCTCCTGATTTATGTACATAATAGAATTTTACTATTATATCCTTTTTTGTCATTTTTCCTTCTGTTACGCCTTCTGTTTCTACCAATTTGTAGTCTTCATTTTTTAACTTCTCTGCTTTATATTCGTCCCCTTCATGCCCTTCTATTTCTTTTTCTTGTATCTTTTTGTTTGTATTTTTATCTATATGTTCTACTATTACTTTTGCTCTATATGTATAGTAGTATACTACCTCTATTCCATTTTCTGTCATTGTTCCTTTTGCATTTGTTGGTAATTCTGTTTCTAATAAATCATATCCATCAAATGTCTTACTTAGGATTTCATATTCGTCTCCTATTTTTCCTTCATGTAATTCCTCATGTATTACATCATTTGTTATTTTATCTACGTGCTTTTCTAATACTCCTCCTGCTATATTACTATAGTAATAATTTAATGTTATTACTTGTTTTGCCATTGTTACTGTCTCTTTTTCTGGTCTTCCTACTAATACATAATTTTTAAAGTATTTCTCTGTTGCCGTATATTCGTCTCCTACTAATCCTTCTTGCTCTACTGTTTCCATTATTGTTCCTGTTGTTTTATCTATATGATTAACCACTACTTTCGTTTTTTGTGCATAATAGAATATTACTGTCTTTACTTCTGCTCCTATTGTTCCACTCATTTCTCCTGAGTTTCCTACAAATTCATAATTCTCTATTTCTATTGGTTTTTCATCATATGTAGAATCTATTTTTCCTATTATTTCTTTCTTTGGTCTTAATTGTTCTTCTGTTCCTTTTTCTCTGTATTCAATTATTACCTTAGAGTCTTTTACTTCATAATAATAGTATACTTCTATTGTGTCTTTATCCATTATTCCCTTTGTATTTCCTGATGTTCTCTTTACTTCATATTTCCACAATATTTCCTCTGCTGGTAATGCTTCATATGGATCATCTATTTTTCCATTTATTGTTACATCTCCTGCTACTTGTGTTCTTCCATCTGTCAAATAATGGTGTACCACTACTTTTGTTGCTTTCTTTCTATAGTAATATATTACTTCTATAGTTTCTTCTTTCATTGTTCCTGTCTTTTCACCATCTATTGATGCTAATTCATATTTATCTGGAACATCATTTGCTTCTTGTGTTATATATGTGTCAAATACTTTTCCTGGTAAAGTTACATCTGGTGCAACCCTATTTCTTGTTCCTTCTTCATAATAATGTACTATTACTTTAGTATCTTTTTTTACATAATATAGATTTATAACATTTTCTGAAACTGTTGTTTTTATTGTTATTTGCTCTGGGTCGGCACTATGATATTTGTATCCATATATTGTTTCAACTTGATCTTCTGCTTTTACTATATCTCCAAATGTCTTGTCTGTAATAACCTTTGGATCTTGTATTTTTATCCTTGTATCATAATCAAAATAATTTACTGTATAACTTAATCCTCTTTGTCTTCTATAGTATACATTTACTATATTTTCACCTGTCCCAATTTTAATTTGTTCTTTATCTATTTTTACAAAGTCATATCCGTCTATTTCTTCTTCCATTCCGCTTGTACTTACTATTGAGTCATATAATTGATTTCTTACAACTTTTTCTGTTTGTATTTGCTGTTGTGTTTCTTCATCTATGTATCTAATTGTATATGTTAAGTCATTTCTTTTTACATAATGAACTTCTATTATATTATCAGCTTCTGTTTCATCTACCTTTAATGGTGTTCCTATTACATCTCCTACTTTATATCCATCTTTATCCATTGGTGGATAATCTTCTATTGATACTCCATAATCAGCTTGTCCATTATGCTCTTTTTCTGGTGCTTCTATATCGTCATAGTAATATTTTACTTTATAGTTATGTTTTACTAAACTATTTGTTATTCCATATGTATCTTTACTATATTCTGTTGTATAATGTTCTGCTGTTGTTAATTCTTCTGCTGTATATGTTATTTCTTCTCCTTCATTATATTGTGGTAAGTCTTCCCATGTCTCTCGCCAATTATTTGCTGCATTTAATGTTTTTGGTTCTCCATAATTTGTTCCATCTGCTTTTAATTGTACTTGTACTGAGTCTGGTCTTACTCCTGCATTATCATTATGGTCTTGCCATGCTTTTACTACTGTTTTTTCTACTGTATATGGTTCATGAACATTTGTTATTTTCAAGTTTTCTTGGTCATATTGAGGTGTATATCCATCAGGTACGTCTACTTCTTCTACGGTATATGTTACTGGAACTCCATGGTTTGCATTTAATTTTAAATCATCCCATGTGTATGTCCATCCATTGTCATCATTTAGTTCTACTACTTTTCCTTCATTTTCTCCATTTGCTTTTAATTGTACTTTTACTGAGTCTGGTCTTATTCTATCTTGATCATCACTATCGCTCCACTCTTTTGTTACTGTCTTACTTGTTGTAGCTGGTGTATGTGTATTTGTTATTACAAATCTTCTTTCATATAATGTTTCTCTTGTCTCTGTAGTACTAGTATAATTTGGTATTGATGATATTTCTTCTATTGTATAATGATATTCATCTCCTTCATCATTATATTTCTCTAAATATTCCCATTGATGTGTCCAATTATTTGCCTCGTTTAATGTTACTGGTTCATCAAATGGTTTTCCATCTGCTTCTAATTGTACTGTTACTTCTTGGCTTCTTAATCCGTCTCTATCATTATCATCTTCCCATACTTTTTCCACATAAATATCTACTTCTGGTGGATAAGCATTATATATTTTTAAATCCTTTTGCACATATTTTGTACTATATTCCTTTGGTGCATTAAATTCTTCTACTGTCCATTCTATTTCTTCTCCATCTTCATATTGATATAAGTCTGTGAATTCATATTCCCATTCGTCTTGGCTACCTGCTCTTAAGTTACTATCACTTAATCTTACTCTATCTCCATAGTTTTCTCCATTTTTCTTTAGTTGCACATCTACATAGTCTGTTCTTAATCCATCTTCTCCATGGTTATCTCTCCATATTTTTGTTACTGTTTTATTTATTTTTGATGGTTGATGTTTATTTGTAACGGTTAATGTTTCTTGATTATATTCTGCCTCATACAAGTCTGGTACATTTTTCTCTTCAACTTCATATTTTACTATTGCTTTTATTAATTCTTCTTTGGTTTGTCCATTATTAATATGTGCTGATTCTGGTCTTACATATAATCCTAATATCTTTGTATCTACTGGTAATTCTTCTGATGTGATTATTTCTTGTTTTTCTTCATTTTCATATCCCATTACTATGTCATATTTTGTATAATCATATTTATCTACTGTCATTTCTTCTTTCCATGTATTTGTATCTTTACCTACTTTTTCTTTATTTAATACGATGTCCTTATATGGTTCTTCATTTTTTGATAATGATATTGTTACTTCTTCTGTCCTTTTTCCATCTCTATTATTATCATCTTCCCATACTTTTGTTACTGTTATTTCTTTACTTTCTGCCCACATTGCATATAATTCAACATTATTTTCTATTGGTGTTTCAAAATCAAATGGTGTTTCACTTACTGTTTTTCCATTTTCATCTGTCTTTACTTCATACCAACCTAAAAATCTGAAATCTCCATTTTTTGGTGTTACATTTGGTTGATGTGCTAAATTTGTAAATGGTACTTTTTCAAAATATGTTTCTTCTGTTTCTTGTTGCCATGGTTCTCCTTTTTCTCCCCAAATTCCTCCTTGTAAATGATATTTAACATCATAAATCATATTTTTATAGTAAACATTTACAGTTGAAGTTCCTTCTGTAATTATAACAAATATATCACTTAAAGTTTCATCTAATTCATGACCCTTAAACCATTTTTCATCTGGTGGGTTTGGGTCATTAAATTCGCTTATTATAACTGTTGTTCCTATTGCTAGTTCACCTGTAGATGTGTGATTTGGTGTAAGTGGATAATTACCATCTTTATCCATAAAGTAATAATTTATATTATATGTTGCTATTTGATGATTCATCTCATAATAAAAATATAATGTATTCTTACTTTCATCTGCTATAAGTTGTAATTCTTTAGTCCATGTTAATCTAGGACTATATCCAGGAATATTTATTGCATTTACAGATACACTAGTTCCATCTTTTGATACTAATGTTACTGTTTCTGGAGGAGCTACCATCTCACTTTTATCAGGTATATCCCCTCTATTATATTCCTTACCTGTCCATTGAACATAGTATATAGTATATTTTAGTTCTGGTACTAGGTGATAGAAGAAATAAATAGTATTATCCTCTTCATTCATAGAATTTATAGTTAAGTTTTTAGTAGCTGAATCAACCACCCAAAATTGTCCTGTTTCTTCATCAACAATACTTAAAGCATTTTCTGTTATTGTTGTTCCAAATAATACATCATTTACTACTTTTTCTGTTTCAAGTTCTTCAAATCCGTTTTTATATTGTTTAATATCTGTAATCATATTTCCATCTTCATCAAGTTCTGCTTTAATGTACTTTACTTTGTATGGTAATAAAAGATCTGTTGACCATTTTGCTGTAAGCACAATATCATGATAAACAGCTTGTGTCTCTTCAAATAAATATCTTACTTCTGTTGCTACTCCATTTATTTCTGTTGTATAATACCATCCTAGAAAATTATATCCATATTTTTCTGGTGTTTCTGGTTCTGATATATGAGTACCTTCTTTTACAGTTAACTGATAAGTATTATCTCCTATATCTTTATAGTTCTCAGATTCTTCTGTCCAAGTTCCACCTTGAAGATTAAAATCTACTTCATATGAAGGTTCACTCCACTTTGCATACACTGTAAGACTTTCTTCAATTTCTTTATATGAACCATCTTCATTTTTTAATTCTAGCTCTGTTTGGAAATATGGATCTCTATACCATCCCTCAAATATCCACTCTCCATCACCTGGAGTATCAACTGGATATGAATCTGGAACAATACCTTCCAATGATTTTGCACTTTCTTTATATTTTACTGTTTTTATCAAAAAATCTTGTACTACATTATAAAATGTTATATTGAACTCATGTCTGTCATAGTAAAACCAAAATTTACTACCTGAAGAGTCTTTTCCAACATTTTCAACACCTGTTATCTCTTTTGCATTCCAATTAGTACTAGAAGAAAAAGCTGTTTGATATAATTCAGGTTGAGAATCATAGTATTTTCCATTATAAAATCTTCTTGTATCAGATGTCGTTGTTGATGTCTGATCAAAACTTTCAAAACAATAATATAAATTTGATGTATAACCTGATTGGCTATAATTAGCAGTAAATGTTTGTTTAGCATTAAGTGTTGTATTAACAATCATATCAGCAGAAAGTTTAAGTTTTTTAGAAGTAAGTAATGAACTAGATGATGCACCAGTTTCACTCCATCCAGAAAATTGATAAGTTCTATTTCCTGTTTTAGGATGTGTTTTAAAATTATCATAAGATGGCCATAACTCAGCTATGTCTTGTTCATATTTTGCAGTAAAACTATATTTTTGCGTAGCCGTTGTATAATTTGTATCATTCATAGTTAATACTGCTTTTGTTCCATAACTATTATCACTTAAATCAAATTCAAGTACATATGTATTTCTCTTATAGTAAACTTGAATTAAAGTAGAACTATCACCTTTTACTTCCATGTCAAAATTGTTGTTTCTTTTAGCTGTTAATTCTGCATCATATGTAAAGTATTGATAATCTGATTTAACTTCTTTAAAATTATCTTCAATAACTTTAGTAAGGTTTCTTATATCTTTTACATTTGTTGCAGTAGTTGTTTCTTCAAACATTGTTCCAATATTTCTATAGCTACTATCATTTGCGTTCTCTATATAATAAGAAATAGTATAATTGGCAACTCTTTCAGTCCAAGTTGCATTTAAATATAAATCATTTAAAGGCATTGTCTCAGGTTTTTGTATTTCTGCTCCATTCAATGAATTAGACCATACCCACTTATTAAAAACATATCCAGCTTTAGTTGGAACTGGTAAATCACTTATTGTTTGTCCATATAATACAGATATTGGTTCATAATATTTATCACCAGTATTATTTAAATATAAATAATATACATTTCTATCATAATATACATCTATAGCTGTACTTCCATCAGCTTCTACAACTGCTGTAAGAGAAGTTTTTTGTTCATTTAAATGGAATCCTTTATAAGTTAAAGCTTTCGCTTCTACTGCTGTACCTACATATACATCATCATATTGCTCAGATGAAATAAATTTATAATCTTCTCCATTAACCTCTTGTTGATAATAATTTACAACATATCCAGATAAGCCTGGTTTATATACTACATTAAAGAAGATATTACACGTTTTAGCTTCCTCATTCCAATCAACTTGTACATAATCTAATTTTTCTAATTTTTCTACTTCTGCTCTTGTAACAGTTCCAGATATACGTTCAACACTAGTCGTATATCCTTCAAAAGTAGGAGATTCTATATCATATGTATCATTTTCTGATTTCGTACTTACATAAGTATTACCAGCAACACTTCCATTTTCATATAAATAATTTACAGTTATTACATATATAAAGTCTGATGTATATCTTGCTACAAAATTTGTATCTTGTGTTATTGTATAACTTCCAGTAGTAGAAATCCAATCAACAAAAGAATGATTTTCACGTTGTGGTTTTGGTCCTTCATATTTAAATTCATAATCTCCTAATTCATCTCCATCTTGTACTAATGTGTATCCATAATATACCTCTTGTTCGTATAATAATTCTGGTACAGAACCTTCATTTTCAAATTGATTATAAAATTTAACTTTATATTTATTTCTTGTATAATTTGCATACAATGTTATATCTTGAGTAACTACGTCTTGAGAAAAGTCCCATCTATGTTCAAACTGCAAATCTGTATACCATCCTTCAATTGTGAATCCTGGATATACATAATCTTTGTCTTGAGTTGGTGCATCAATTCTAGTTCCAATTTCATAGTGCATAGTTCCACTACCATACGAATTGCCTTCTTTCCAATCTCCTCCATTCAACACAAAATTTACTTGATATGTTTGCAATGGCTTTTTTTCATAAAACATTTCGCTTAGTTTTATTTTACCAATCCCGTTTCCTTTAATACTAATTGCAAAAATCAACACAGCTAAAAAAGCTATAAGTGAAATAATTAATGCAATTAACTTGGGTATGATCCTTTTCTCTTTCATTTTCATTTTTACCCTTCAATATATTATTCTATTTTTAATATAAGTCTTTAATTATAGAACTCAATATACTAACTCTTCTCTTATTACATATTAGTATAGTTGTTTTTACGGACATTATATGTTTGTCTTAATTTTACAAATTGTTTAATTTTTAAATAAATTTATTTAATATTCAATTTTTTTCATTTTCCTGAACAGGTTCATATAACAGCATTTCAGAGTCATACCATTTTTTATTCTTTTTAAAGCCTTACGGATACTAAAGTACATGATTTTATATATTTTCATGGAATGCTTTATATTATAGAAGTTCAAAGAACTTTCCTATAATATAAAAATTGAAAAAAGACGGATTTTTTCCGCCTTTTGTTCTTTATATTAAAAAACTATATAATCGCCTAATTCCCTAATTATTTAGTAGCTTTTTCATTATTTTTCTGTATTTTTATTAGTTATTTTTACTTTGTAATCTCTTTCATTTGATTTTATTTTTGTTGAATCAATTTGTTTTTTACTAGATTTTCCTAATTCTTTAATATAATATTTTCCTATTGGTATATCTTGTTCAAATCTTGCCATTCCTTGTGAATCAGTTACTGCTATATCTATTAATTCATCTTTTTTAATTACAACTTTTCCGCTTATCTTTATATCTTCATTAGCATACAAACCTATTGGAGTTTCAGGAACCTTTTTGCCAATCTGCTTTATTCCTAAATTTTCATCAATTGGTTCCTCAATTACAGTTATTTCTTCACTATCCTGATCCATAACTTCCTCAATTTTTGAATTTTCTGGTTTAGCTATGTCTACTATTGTTGCTTTTGCTATTGCTTTAACATTATTTTGTATTTTACTTTCTATTTCCATTGTTTTAGGAATTATATATTCATATTTTAATGTTATTGATTCACCAGACTCTAATTTTCCTATAACTGCTACATTTTTATCTGCTGTTATTCCCTCTTGTTTTTCAAATTTTCCATTTGGTAAATCATCTTCTAACACTATATTTCTTAATTGCATTTTACCTACATTAGTCACTTTTATGTTGTACTGTGCCTTTTCTCCTATTGCATATGAACTTTTAACTGCTTTTTTAGATATCATTATTTTAGCATTTTCTTCATTTTGTACATATATTGTTTCTTTTGCTTTCTCTTCAATTTGATCTAATTCTTTGTCAACGTTTTTATTTTCTTCATAACTATATATTATTGGAATTGCTTTAACATTAATTATATTTTGAATTTTTCCTTTCATGTTGTCAGTAATTTTACATTTATAATTTAATGTTACTTCTTTTCCTATTGGTAGTTCTTCCACTATTATTGTTTTACTATTTACTTTTTTAATATTTCCAAACAAATTTAAATCATTATCATCAAATTCGCCTTCTATTGTTGTTCCTACTATCTCTACATTTTTTAAATCTGTTGTACCAGCATTTCTTACTAATATTTTGAAATTAGTTTCTTCACCAGTCTGGTATATTTCTTTTTCAGTAGTATTAGTTACTGTTAATTTTGGAATAAACTTACCAATATTAGTCATCTGTCTTTTATTAAATACTGTCGTTTGTATTACGCTTACTGGATTTTCATCTTCTGATGGTTTTATCTGAACTTCAATTCTATTACCATTATGCCAATATCCTTTTGGCACTGTTGCTTCATAAATTTCATATTTACCAAAAGGAAGTCCTCTTTCTAGTATCTTACTTACTTGATTTTTATTTAATTTTATTATTTCGTCACTATATTTTACTATTGTTAAAATACCTTTTTCTGTTTTTCCTTCTGCTACCTTGGTTCCTGCTTTTACTATAACTCCTGTTTTTCCATCAGGATGAATAATATCTTCTTTAGCATATAATTTGAATACAGCTGTATCAATCCTTTGTGTTTCATAATTGAATTTTTTTATTTCATTTTCTTCGGTTATCTGCTTTAATACATCTCCTGTAGATTCAATTTGTAAATTACCTACTTTAGACAAATTACTCATTGTCACTGTTTGAATATTTTCATTATCTTTTACTTTGAACTTTATTAAACCATTTATCGTTTTATTTTTTTGCACTTCTTGCACATCTGACTGAATATTATGAATTATTAAGTCTTTATTATATTTTTCTTTTTCTTGAGTTTCTTCTATAAAGTAATTTCTTCCTACTTCTAGTCCTTCAACTGTAATTTCTTCATTTGGAGCTACTTTATATTCTCCAATTTGTTCCTCATTTTCGTCTTTTAATATTATTGTTGTACCTACTAATTTTTGTCTTGTCTCTTCATCAACTACTTTTATGTTGACTTTTATTTTTTGATTTTTTATAACCTTATTAACAACAATTTTTTCCTTATCTTCTGGAGAATATTCAGCATTTATTAATATTTCATTTTTACCATTTGTTGCATATCCTTTAGCTGAATTTACTTCTTTTATATAATATTTGCCTAATGGTATATCTAAATTAAATTGTGTTTTTCCTTCTTCATTACTTGTTGCTTCTGCTATAAATTCATCTTTTTCAATTATAACATCACCATTATCATTTTTTATATCATCTTGTGCATATAATTTTAATTTTGCACCTTGTAATTTTGTTTCTGGATGCTCTATATCCATATGTTCTATTACAATTTCAATTTTTTGTTTTTGATTTGTTTGTTTTATAGAGGTTTGTTTTTCGCCATCTTTTTCTACTTCATTTTCTGCACATATTATTGGAGTCTTTTGCATTTCTCCATCCACTAGTTTGTCTTTATCTAAATTTTCTGGAGTTATTGTAAAAAATCTTTTTTCATTACTTAATATAAATCCATTTTTCGTTTCATTTTCTTTTATATAATATTGACCTATTGGTAAATTATCTACAAAATTTTTTCCATATGTATCTGTTTTTACATCCTGTATTTTTTGATTTTTATTATAATATTTTGTTCTTGCACCATTCTCATCTATTTGGTTATCATTTGTTAAAATATCTTCTGCTGCATATATTCCAAATTCTACATCCTGCATTCCCTTTTCAATATATTTAAATTCTTTTATTCCATTATCTTTAACTACACTGTCTAATACTTCTCCAACTTTATTTAATTCTAAAGTTCCTGTCTGAGGACTATTATATTGTTCTATTATTATCTTATTTCCTACTTTTACTTTTCCATCTTCCGTTTCAGTCACTAGACTAGGATCTCTTTCATATTCTGATGTTTTAGCAATTTTAAATTTTATTGTTTTTTGTATTCCGTTTTTTATTTTTCCTTTATATATATAGCCATCTTGAAATTTACCTATATTTGTATATTTCTCATATCCAAATAATGTATATTGTTCTGGTGCCTGTACTTGTACCAATTCATATAGTCCAATATCCAACGCTTGTGGTGTGATGAATTTTCCGTTCTCATCTGTTGTATAAGGATTTTCCTCTGTGCCTAATATTCCATCATCTATTGAAGTCTGCTGTGTTACCAAATCTCTTGATAATACTTCTCCATCTATTTCCTTATTACTTGTCGTTATTTTATATAATAAATATTTAGCTCCTGATTTTTTAATAGTTTTTCCTGTTCGTGAATCACTATTTTTTACTTCAACATATGCCTTCATATGTTCATCTGTTATAACAGTCTTATTTATTGGAGTTTTATTATTTTCCGTAATTTCAATAAAAAATGGTAATGATAAATCTTTTTCTATTTTCTCTTTATCTTTTGTCTTTAATTTTGATTTGTCACTTACTTCTATTACAACATATCTACCATATGCCAATTTAGGAGATATTACTTCTCCACTAGATTTTGTTCCAATAGTTGATATAGCCTTTCCATTTTTATCTTTTTCATATGTCATTGCTAATGCATTTTTAGGCAAATTATATTTCTTGGTTTTTGCATCATAATATTTGTTTAGTATTTCTGTATATGTACAATATTGGTTTACCTTTAACTTACTAACTAAATATATCTCAAATTGTGCATTTTCTACTTTTACTGTTTCATTTTGCTTTTTTACTTTAGTAGTTAATCTTTCTATTTTTACTGGTTGTTTTATAACTGTTTGTTTTGATAATATATATCCATTTGGATTATCATATAATTCATCTTTTTTCTTATTTAGATAAACTATATTTGCTGTTGTTCTATCCTTTTTATTATAGTAATTTTCTGAATAATATTGCTTTAAATCTACATCATACTTTCTTTTATCTGCTAAATAACCTGTTGATGGAGCGATTTCTTGAATATAATATTTTCCTAAACATAAATTATCAAAAGTTATTACTCCATTATCGTTAGTTGATTTTTCATCTACTATTGCTCCTGATTGATATAATATTTCTTGAGTATCTGTTCTTAATATATTTTCTTTAGCATATATTCCATAAGTAGCTCCTTTTAAAGTTCCATCCCCCTGTGCTAAATTTTCTTTTTTATTTTTATAATTAATTTCACTATCAAGTACTTTTAATCTTATGGTTCCCTTTACTTCAATATTTTTAACATCATAATATTCTTCAGTATTATTTTGGGTTATTATTATTTCTTGTTCCCATTTTTTATTTTCAGTATAACCAGATGGAGTTGAATATTCTACTACTTTATATTTTCCTTGATTTGACTTATTCCAATACAAATCACCCGTTTTATAAGTTCCTTTTGTACCTGCTGTTTCTTCTTTTAGTTTATACCCTTGGTTATCTGAAACTAATCCATTAAATTGATTTTTATCAATATGAATTGGTTTAATCCATTTTTTATCTTTCTCTGACCATTCATATAAAGCAAATACAGTATCTTTTGATGTTATTGGAGTCTCTGTACCTTTATCTTTGCTTACTACTGTTATATTACCCTTATATGATAAGCCTTTGCATTCTACTTTTTCTATTTCTCCTGCCTTAGAAATTTTTACTTTTTTTATACTTGAATCTACTTCATAATAGTCATCTGCTTTTACTTCTTTTATGTAATAAGTTCCTGCACTTAGTAATTTACTTTTAGCTTTTCCATCAGCTTGTGTATATACTGTATCAATTTCATCTTTACAAGATTCATCTTGATATATTTTAAATTCTGAATTTTTTATTAATTCATTTGTTTTTTGGTCTATTTTAGATATTTCAATATATCCTTCAGGAATATTTCTATACTCAACAGTCTCAACTATTCCTGGCTTCCATATTCTAACTTTTTTTATTTCATCACTTATTTTATAATTTTTTATCGTCTCTAATTCTTTAATGTAGTATTCTCCTGCATCTAGTACCTGTGACATAATTGTTCCTTTAGCATTAGTTTCAATTGTTTGCACTAATTGTGAACAATTCTCATTTCCATATATACCAAATTTTGTATTAGACAAAGCTACATTTTTTTCACTATCTAAATTTGTTACTTGAATAAAACCAACTGGCATATTTTGATATTCTACTTGCATTGCTTTATTTTCTATTGTCACTTGCTTTACTGTATTATCAATTTTATAGTTAATAGGTACATCTAATTCTTTTATCCAATATTGACCTGATTCAAGTTTTTTAGACTTTACTGATTTTTCCTCTGATATCTTTAATGTCTCTATTAATGTTTTACAATTTTTATCACTATATATTCCAAAAAGGGTATCATCTAATATCTTTCCAGTTTCAGTATCTTTTGCCATTATTTCTATAGTTTTTTCTGTTGATTCATTTTTTGGTTCATCATTAATCAAATTACTTGATTCTGTTTTTTCTAACTTTAGTGCACTTTCATGTTCATCATTTATCACATTATTAATTCCTTTTGTAGCAAAAAAAACTAATGTTATGCTTAAAATAAAACATAAAATTACCATACAAATTATGACTTGCTTTTTGTTTATTAAATTATTCAATTTTTGCATGATTAATTTATAATTCATTATATCTCCTAAAAAATATTACTTTAAATTCAGTATAAATATTTAAATTATAATGTAAATATTTATTTTTTTATTAGTATATATATTCATTTACGGAGATACATGCGTTCTCTTTCTTTTACATTTATATATTTTTTTTATGTTTTTCTTATTATCACTGGCTTAAATGTTTTATTTTTTTATTTTTATTTTTTCTATCCTACGGTACTACACAATATAATAAAACCTTTTTCAAATTTATTACTTTATTTTTAAATCATAATTTTTAATGTTTTATTTTCTTACGGAATAGTCATATACGCAAAAAAAGAATGTCTCCATTTTTATAAGAAACATTCTTTCTAATAATTAATATTATTTTATACGCCTTCTTCTCTAGCTCTAACAATTACCCTATTTTTACTATCATTTGTACAAGTAATAATTGTAATTTCACGTTTTCCATGAGTTACTTGAGTTGTGTCTCTATTATCTGTATCTGGAACAACATGTTTATCATATACAATATAATTTAAAGTTCTTTTATATGTATCTGTAATTTTAATTACATCACCTTTTGTTAATTTAGGAACTTTACTGAAGAATTTAGAATTTCTATAATTATGTCCAACTATACAAAAATTTCCTATTTCATTTGGATCTGCTCCATGAAATTTACATGGTGAAATTTTTAGTAAATCATCTGACCAATGATCTAATATTGGATAATTAACATCTATTTTTGGTATAGATATTTGAGCTATAGTATAATATTCTTCACCTTTAGCTGTTTTCCTTACATCTTTTGGTTTTATTTTAGTAGGAACTTTATTATTACTGTTTAAATTTTCTGGATCTATTACAGTATCTGAATTAGAATCTGCTAATATTACTACAATTCTTTCATTATCCTCAATTTTAATTGTTGTATCATCATACATATATGTATTTTCAGCTTCTCCTGAAAACTGCATATTAGATAATATTTCCTGTGATTTTTTTTCACCTGCATATTTATCATATTCAGCATATATGTAATAAGAAAATAAAAGGCATAACAAAAAAACAGAGATAATAAAGTCTATTTTATATAGCTTCTTTTTTCTCTTAAGCTCTGGAGTTATATACAATTTCTCTGTTATAAGAATTTGGTTCATTAATCTGTCTCCTCATATTACATTATACCATTTGATTTTATTTTTGTATATATTTTAACTAAAAATATATTTGTAATTTTTTTCTAATTTTATTTTTAGAACAAAAGCGGACATTATTAATATTTTCGCTATTTATGAAATTTTAAAGTCCGCGTCTTTGTTCGTCTGCGAAAAATTGTATAACAATTTTTCTGTGGAATGTTTATTTATTCTATAATAGGAAAGTAGAACTTTCCTATTATAGAACAAAAGCGGTCATTATTAGCATTTTTGCTATTTATAACATTTTAAAGTCCGCGTCTTTGTTCGTCCACGAAAAATTGTATAACAATTTTTCTGTGGAATGCTTTATATAATAGGAAGTTCAGAAAACTTTCCTATTGTATAAAAAAAAAGAGGTTTTCTCCCCCTTTTTAGCTTATTTTATACTTAATTTAAAGAAATTAGTTTTTTAACTACATTTTCTTCTGGTGTACTTTGCTCTATTGCTGTTATATGTTCAGCATAAGAAGCATTTATTTTATTTTCTATTAGAGATTCTATTTCTGATAAATCTTTTTGTTCAACAAGAACTAATTCACTAACTAGAATTTGTTTTGCATTTAATAACATCTTCTTTTCACCAGTTGATAATCCTTTTTCTTTTTGCTTAAAACTAAGGTTTCTGACAATGTCTGCAACTTCATATATATTTCCTGTTTTCATTTTTTCCATATTATCTCTATATCTTTTGTTCCAATTCATAGACATTTCTGTGCTTTCTTGTTCCAAAACTTCAATTACTTTTTCAGCAGATGATTTATCTATGATATTTCTAACTCCAATTTCTTCCGCTTTGGCAGTAGGAACCATAACCTTTACCTCGCCAGGCATTTTTATTATGTAATATGATTGTCTTTCATCTAGAATAGCCTTTTCTTCTATTGCTTCTATTATTCCAGCACCATGCATTGGATACACAACTTTGTCACCTACATTAAACATGCAAGTATCACTTCCTTTCAGGTAAATTTTACTATTTCAGCACAGTGTTATTATACTACAAAATTTCCCAAAAGTCAAAGACTTTTGGGAATAAATTCACATAATATTTTATTATTTTATTTAGATGTTGAGCCAAAACCGCCTATTCTTGTGCTTTCTGCCTTATCATCATCAGCAACATAATATTTTTGAAATATTGCCTGCCCAATAACATCTCCTTTTTTTATTTCTAAATCTTTATCAAAGAAATTATAAAATGCATACATAATAGCACCATCATTATCTGGATTTCCGTAATAATCGCTATCTACAATTCCTATACTATTTGCTAAAACTAATCCTTTTTTGAATGGATTAGAACTCCTATTGCATAACATTAAGTATTCATCTTCCGGCATATATGCTTTTATTCCTGTTTTTACAAGTACTGGTTTTTGTCCAAATTGATATGACGGAATTACACAATCTTCTGCCGCTTCTACATCATATCCTGCTGAAAATTTAGTTTTTCTAACTGGTAAATTAATATTTTTATTCTCGAAACCTTTTGCTACTTCAAATCCTCTTACTCTTTCCATTACAAATCTTATTCCTTTCTTGGTTCAAAATCTTGTGAAATGCATTTTCTCACTATTTTGTTCCTCTTTTTGCTTATTTTATATTATTTACTTTCTTTTTACAAGAGTTATTATTTTACTTATTCAACAAATATATTGATAAATTTAGATATGATGCAAAAATAACCCATAAAAGATATGGTAATTGCAGTATTCCTGCTAATTTATCTTTTTGATAAAATTCATCTATCATTACGGCAATTAGTATTCCTAAAATAATTATCCATAGAAATGCAATTAACCTCCATTTTAAAATAAAAAATATTATTGACCATAATGCATTAACTACTAATTGAATATAATAGATTTTTCGAGTTTTAGTATCATGTAATTTTTTATCTTCTAATATTCCATATGATATTCCCATAAGAATATAAATAATTGTCCATACTATTGGAAATACTGTGCTTGGTGGCGCTATATTAGGTTTTTGTAATGTTTGATAATCCATAAAATTTGATATTAAAAAAGCAATAATTCCCCCTGTAATTACAGGTATTAATATTGATTTTAAATATATACCTATTCTATTCATGCTAAACCTCCAATCTTACTTGTTTAATAACATTTTTTTTTTGTTTCAATATTATACTTAATTAAATATAATAACTTTCCTATTATAGAAAAAAATGAAATAGAATTTTATAAATTCTACTTCATTTCACCTTTATAAGTTTTTAATTATTTATTTGTTCCTAATAATTCAATTTACTGTATATCCGCTACTTATTACATTAGAAATTTTTTCATCTAGCATCAACCTATAATTTTATTTCATTACCATAATATGCATCTATTAATATTTGTTTTAATTCTTGTACTAATGGAAGCCTTGGATTTGCTGTTGTACATTGATCTTCAAAAGCTCTGTCTGCTAATTCATCCAAATTTGCCATAAACTCTTTTTCATCTATTCCACAATCCTTTAAAGATGTTGGCATTTCCAAATCTACTAGCATTTTTTGAATTGCTTTTATTAAAGATTTTATTGCTTCCTCTGTTGTTGATGATGGTAATCCTAATCTTTCTGATATTTTTGCATATTTTTTATCAGCTATAAAATATTCATATTTTGGGAATGAAACAAATTTCGTTGGTTTTTGACTATTATATGCTATTACATATGGCAAAATAATTGCATTTGCTCTTCCATGAGGTATATGATATTCTCCCCCTAATTTGTGTGCTAATGAATGGTTTACTCCTAAAAATGCATTCGTGAATGCCATTCCTGCAATTGTACTTGCATTATGCATTTTTTCTCTTGCTATTTTATTTGTCCCATCATTATATGCTGTTACTAAATTTTCAAATACCAATTCTATTGCTTTTTCTGCTAGTCCATCTGTAAAGTCTGATGCCATATTTGATACATATGCTTCTATTCCATGAGTTAATACATCCATTCCTGTATCTGCAGTCATTTTCTTTGGTAATGACATTACTAAATCAGGATCAACTATTGCAATATCTGGAGTTAGTTCATAATCAGCTAATGGATATTTTATATTTTTCTTTTTATCTGTTATTACTGCAAATGATGTTACTTCTGAACCTGTTCCTGAAGTTGTTGGTATAGCTACCATTTTAACCTTTTGTCCTAGCTTTGGAAATTTATAAGTTCTTTTTCTTATATCCATAAATTTTAATTTTAAACCTTCTACATCTGCTTCTGGATGTTCATAAAATAGCCACATTCCCTTTGCTGCATCTATTGCACTTCCTCCACCTAATGCAATTACAACATCAGGATTGAAAATATTCATTGCTTCAACACCTTTTTTTATTGTATCAAATGATGGATCTGATTCAACTTCTGAAAATATTTCTGAATGAACATATTTTTCTCTTTTTCTTAAATGATATAACAACTTATCTAAATATCCTAATTGCACCATTGATGGATCTGTAACTATAAAAGCTCTTGAAATATCAGGCATTTTTTCTAAATATGATATTGAACCTGGTTCAAAATAGATTTTTTCTGGTATCTTAAACCATTGCATATTCACTCTTCTATTGGCCACTCTTTTAATATTTATTAAATTAACTGAAGAAACATTTGCTGTTGTTGAATTTCCTCCAAATGTTCCACAACCTAAAGTAAGTGATGGCATATTAGTATTATATATATCACCTATTGCTCCATGTGTTGATGGTGAATTAACAATTATTCTTCCTACTTTAACATTTTCAGAAAATTCTAATATAGTTTCTTGATCTTCTGAATGTATAACTGCTGAGTGTCCAAGACCACCATACTCTATTAATCTTTCTGCTAATGGAATTCCCTCTTCTTTATCTTTTACAGTATAATACGTTAAAATTGGACTTAATTTTTCTTTTGAAAATGGATATTCATCTCCAACACCTGTTTCCTTCACAACTAAGACCTTTGTTTCTTCTGGAATATTTATTCCTGCTAACTGTGCTATTTTATATGGGCTTTGCCCAGGTATTTTTCCATCTAACTTATATCCTCTATCTTCTGTTTTATCAAATATTACTGATTGTAATTTTTCTTTTTCTTCTTTTGTTGCAAAATAGCATCCAGATTCTTTCATTAATCTTTCAAATTCTTTTACTATTTCTTTATCTACAATTACTGCTTGTTCTGAAGCACAAATCATTCCATTATCAAATGATTTTGACATTACAAGATCATTTACTGATGTCTCTAATTTAGCTGTTTTATCAATATAGCATGGTACATTTCCAGGTCCAACTCCTAATGCTGGTTTTCCACATGAATAAGCTGATTTTACCATTCCTGTACCACCAGTTGCTAATATAAGATTAACTCCAGGATGATTCATTAATGCTCTTGTTGCTTCAATTGATGGCTCTTCAATCCATAGTATACAATCTTTTGGAGCTCCAGCACTTACCGCCGCATCACGAAGTATTCTTGCTGCTTCTGTACTACATTTTTGTGCTGATGGATGGAATCCAAATATTATTACATTTCTTGTTTTAGCTGCAATTAATGATTTAAACATTGTTGTTGATGTTGGATTTGTTACTGGCGTAACTCCTGCTATAATTCCAATTGGTTCAGCAATTTCTGTATAACCTTCTTCAACATTTTCATTTATTACACCAACTGTTTTATCATATTTTATGCTGTGATAAATATATTCTGTTGCAAACATGTTTTTAGTAATTTTATCTTCATATATTCCTCTTCCAGTTTCTTCCACTGCCATTTTTGCTAGTTTCATATGATTTTCAAGCCCTGCCATTGACATTTTCTTTACTATTTCATTTATTTGCTCTTGATTTAATTTTAAATATTCAGATGAAGCCTTTTTGGCTCTTTCAACCAAATTGTCTATCATTTCATTAACCTTTCGCTCATCTTCTGTATTTGGCATAAAAAAAACCTCCTTTGATTTTATTTATAATATTAGTATATCCATAATATTATTTTATTTCAATAATATTTGATTTCTTTTAATTTAATGTATATAATTTTATATATTATACATATTGCTTTAATTATTTTACAAAGGAGAAAATAATGATAAATTATTATGAACTTCTTGAAGTAAGTGAAAAAGCTTCAAAAGAAGTTATTGAAAAAGCATATAAAGCTCTTGCAAAAAAATATCATCCTGATTTAAATCAAGATAATAAAAAAGAAGCTGAATTAAAAATGAAACAAATTAATGAAGCTTATGACGTTTTAATCGATGATACTAAAAGAGCAAATTATGATAGTGTACTACAAAAAAAACGTACACTTGAAAATAGAAAAATAGAGCAACATACTCAAAATAACTCTAGCACTGTGCAAAATCAGAATCCAGATTATTATGAAAAAGACAACACTTTTTATGTTAATACAACTGGATTAGACGAAAAAACAAAAAAGAAACTTCAACAAAAACTACAAGAAAGATATCTTGAAGCTTATGACGCTTATTTACGTGAAAGAGGTTACAAATTAAAATATAAATGGACTTTCAAAAGAATTATGACTCTTATTATTACAATTGTTACCACAATCATCGTTTTTACAATACTATTTTTCATCCCACCTATCCATAATTATTGTATTCAACTATACGAAGAAAATATTATAATACGCTTTTGTGTAAACCTAGTTTCTTCATTCTTTAAAGCAATTTTTAGTATTTTCAAACATTAAAAAACACAAATTATTCACTAAATAGTTAAAAAAATTCATATATTAATCTTTGCAGTGATGCACGAAACTTATTTTTAAGTAATTTCAAAATATAAATATTAATTTGATGCGACGCGTAGCAACCAAATGCAGTGAAAAAATCATAGATTTTTGAACGTAATGCGATTGGCATTGTCCTCCAGTCTAATATTCGATGGAGACAATGCCCCGCAAGGAGCAAAAATTAATATCTATATTTTGAAATTACAATATTATTAATAAGGAACAAAAAAATTTACTCTGAACAGTTAAAAAAACATATATTAATTTTTGCTGTGACGCGCAGCACTTATTTTTAAGTAATTTCAAAATATAGATATTAATTTGATGCGACGCGTAGCGACCAAATGGAGTGAAAAAATCTCTGATTTTTGAACGTAATGCGATTGGCATTGTCCTCCAGTCTAATATTCGATGGAGACAATGCCCCGCAAGGAGCAAAAATTAATATCTATATCTTGAAATTACAATATTATTAATAAGGAACAAAAAAATTTACTCTACTCAGTTAAAAAAATCATCTATTAATTTTTGCTGTGACGCGCAGCGTTCAACCAAGTAAAAAATATCTTTGATATTTTTTTCGCGGGCGATTGGCATTGCCTTCCCGGAAACATTCCGAGGCAATGCCAGTAAGGAACAAAAAAATTAATAGATGATTTTTTTAACGTCCTGCAAAAGTATACAAAAATGAGACGGATTTTTTATTTACCGTCTCATTTTAAAATTATTTTTCCTCTTTTTTCCTCTCCCATTTTGCCAACACAATCAACCCAATCAACATTATCGCCATTACTCCATTTCCAATTAACACCTCATTGATAACCTCATTACCAGTACCAATTGCAATTATTAAATCAGCCGTATCAACATTATCAACCTTTATCGTCTCCTCAAAACCTACATCATTCTTTGTTGATATTATCTCTGCTGTATTGGTCTTTTGTCCTATATCTGCTGAATTTGCTCTCCATGTCAATCTTACTTTATACTCCTTTGCCTCTCCAGGATTAATATTATCTGTTTCCAATATTGCATCATTTTCTTTAACCGTCCACTCTGAATTGCTTTCTCTATTCATAACCATTCCATTTGGTATATTCTCTCGTATTATGGCCTTTCCTGTTATATCTCCTGTATTTACTACTTTAATTGTATACACCACTTCTAACTGACTTGTATTTACTACCTTTCTGTATATCTCTGCTTTTCCTAAATCACCATTTACCCTTATCTTCTTTCCATTTAATATTATGCTATCTATTTTCTTTTCTAGTTTTAAGTTAAACGGTTTCTTCTCATAGTAGTAAATTACATATGTAGTATCATTTACTGTTACCTTTCCATCTTTATCCCTCTTTATTGTTACTGTCATATTTCCTTTTGCATTATTTGGTTTCTCTAACAAGTTATAGAATTTCAAATGCTTTTCTTCTGTTGTATATTTATCATCTTGATATCCTTTTTTCTCTTCTTGCTCTATTAAGTCTTTTCCTGTCCCTTTTTCCACATATCTTACTACTACTTTCGCTGGTCTTACATAATAGTAAATTACCTCTATCTGTTTCCTTGCCATTTTTCCTTTTGTATTATTTGTGCTTTCTACAAATTTATATTTATCTATTTCTTTTTGTTTTGTATTATAATCTTTGCCTTCATATCCATTTATTAATTCATCTTTTGCTATTTCCTCTTTTGTTAATTTATCTACATATGTCACATGAACTGTTGTATCCTTTGCATAGTAGTATGTTTTTTCTTGAAGATTTTCCTTAAACTCACCAGTCTTTTCTTTTGGCTCTTCAACTAAAGTATATCCTGGAATTTTTTTCTTGTCCGGAGTTACATCAAATTTTTCTCCTACTTTTCCTTTTTTACTTACTTTATCTTCTATTTCTTTACCTGTTGACTTATCTTTATATTTTACTATCACTTCTCCCAATTTGCCTAATTCCGTTTTTACTTTGTCTTCGTTTTCATAATGTGTTTTGGTTGTTAATAAATCTAATCTTCCAGTTACACTATTTGTCATCGATGTAGCTGATTTGCTTATATCTGTATATACCAATTCAATTTCTTTTTGAATATTTATATCATCATTCTTGTCTTCATAAGAATTTATTCCTTTAATTTCGCTATTCCATGTTATTGTCTTATTTTTTTCATCATATTTTCCTCCATCAAGTTTAGAAACTTTTTCATCTATGTGATATGGTAATTTATCTATTATCGTTACTGTAGCATCTCCTATATAATCATCAATTACAGCAACATACTTAATTGTATATGAAATTTTTGCATCGTTGTCCGTAATTTTACTTGGTCCCTCTTTTATTACATCCGTTTCTGTCACTTTTGGATCTTTTAACCTATAATAATATATTACCTCTATAGTACCTTTTGCCATATTTCCCTTTTCATCACCGTCTGTTACAAAATATTCATAATTAGGACTTATATTATTTGATTTTTCAGTACTATATGGATCTCCTACATTTCCCTTCTTTATTTCATCTTGTACAGTTCCACCATCTTTTGCTGGTACTTGTTCTTTAGTTCCAAGCACATAATGATGCACTATTACTTTTGCAAAATTTGATGAATTTGTTATTGTAATTCCTTTTTCTACATCATCCCCAGTAACTTTTGATGTATAATACTTTAATCCATTTTCTTGTTTTTCTCTTTCTTCTATTGTATATACTATTTTATTTCCTGCTTCATCATATTTTGGTAAATTTGTAAATGTATACTCCCAAGTATTATTGTCTATTGATTTATTTTGATTATTTAATACTTGCGTTTTCTTTTCTGTTCCATTTTCTTTTAAAATTATCTCTATCTCATTAGGTCTATTTTTCTCTTTATCATTATCATCATCCCAAATTTTGGTTACTGGAATATCAATATTAAAATCTAATTGCGTTGTTTCGCTACCTGTACTCTCTTCAGTTTTTCCTGGTGTTTTTAAATGTACTGTTCCTGTAACATCATTTGTCATACTTGTTGCTGATGTTTCAATATCAGTATATACAAGTTCAATTTCTTTTCTTATATTAATATTATTTTTTTCTTCTTCATATGAATTTATGTTCTTGATTTCTTCTGTCCATGTTATTGTTTTTTGGGCTTGATCATATTGTCCATCTTGCAATGATGATAATTTTGAATCTATATGGTAAGGCAATTTATCTACTATTGTTACAGTTGCATCACCTATATAATTATCTATCGTAGCCACATAATTAATTGTATATGGTACTCTTACATCTTTATCTGTAATAGTTTCATTCGGTCCTTCTTTTGTTATCTCTGGTGACATGATTGATGGTTCTCTTAATCTATAATAGTATATTACTACTATTTCTTTTAGCGTCATATTACCATTTGCCCCAGCAGGATTTGGATCCACCACACTATAATTTTGTTGAACATTTTCTGATGGTTGTGTATGGTATTCTTGTCCAATCGTTCCCTCTTGAATTTCATCATCAACCCTTTTTCCATCTCCCAATTTTGATGGAACTTGCTCACTTGTATCTTCTATATAGTGATGTACAATTACTCTTGGCTTGAAGTTAACATCTATATCTGCAGATGAATCTTTTTCATCTGTATCTTTTACTTGTTCTTGTTTAATTAGCTCTATTCTACTATGAACATTGTTTTCTATTGTTCCTGGATTTTCTTCTAAATCTTCATATAAATATAATAAGCTAAGATTCTTTTCAATCTTTATATTTTGTTCTCCATTTTCTTGATTTGATGTATCTACATCGATTATTTGTTCCCAGGTAATTATTTTATCATCATTATATTCACCATTATCAAATTTTGAGTTTTCCTTATCTATTTTATAAGGCAATGTATCAGTTAAAGTTATTTTAGCTTTTCCAGTAAAATTTTTAATTGTTCCATTAAATATTACTTTATAATCAATTTTTTGATTTGTAGATGTTATATTTGATGATAAACATGTTTTATTCAGTGTACTTGATAATTCTGTTTCTGGAACCTTATATGAATTTTGCGTTTCATTTGTTGTTTCCTGACCAACTGTTGCAACATTTCTTATTATTGTATTTGCGTCTAAATATTTTACTTTAACTTGGAAAGATAATTCTTTTTCTTCTCGCTCCCCTAAATAATCTATTGACCAAAAAACTACATTGTTATACTCATATCCATATTCATTTATGCTGTATTCTACTAATTCTGTTCCATTTGGAATTGTGTCTTGTACTTCTAGTTCATCATAATATCCTAAAGAAATTGCTTTTCCTGGATTAGTTATTTTTATCTTATATTCTATAATGTCTCCTACTGATACTTCATTGCCACTTAGATTACTTTGCCTTTCTACAACAGTAGCAGTTTTTTCTATGTTTAACACAGGATTCTCTGTCTCATTTGTTTCATTACCATTTACAGTAGCTTTATTTCGTATAACACCTGTCGCATCATCATCAACAGTTACTTTAAATTGTATAGTTTTTTGATTCTCTCGCATATTTAGCACAATACCTGTTCTTAAACTATTTTCATCATAATAATATCCTCCGCTATATCCGTCTATTGCTATACTTCCGCTTACAAAAGTAGTCCCCTCAGGAATAATATCTGATACTGTTATATCTCCTTCAATATAATTATTCCAAGATGTATCCGTAGCTGTGATAGTATATGTTATCTCTTCACCTGGTAATACATAATCCTTTCCATATTGTGTCGTTGCACTTTTTGTCACTTCTAATTCTGGTAAATATGGTCCTGTATATTCATTAACTATTGTATAAGTATTTCCCACAAGATACGAATCTCTTTGAATATAATAATCCAACCACGAATCTTCTCTTGCACTATAAACAATTTCCGTTCCCATATCATCATATTTTGGCAAACCAAAAAATGTATATGTCCATTCATTACTTTCAGATAGTTCTACCGTTGTATCATAAGTTCCTGGCATTTGAGTGTTTGTTCCACTTGATTCCAAAGTTATATATATTGATTCTGGTTTTGAATATGTCGGTGTTCCACCACCATTATATTCCCATTCTTTTGTTACTGTAAAATTTACTGTATCATATGTTGGTATATACCTTCCATTATATGTATTCTTAATTATATACCCATCTTCACCATCATCCATTATGCTTGATTCCCAATTATCTAAATGAGTATCTTCAACCAACATATAATCTATTACATTTCCATTAGTATCATATTTTGGTACTGTTACTGTTGTCTCCCAATTACTTGATTGTTCTAATGAAATTGACACATTATAATTATATTCTGAATATGACACATTTGCTTGCAAAGAAGCATTTACATTCCACGGATAATTTGAATCTTCTGGGACTAAATTATCATACGCTGGTATATACCATTCTTTTCTTACTGTCAAATTCCTTTCTTGTTGTAATGTATTAGTAATTTCATATCCATTCTCCTTGCTTCCTTCTTGTGTCATCATATAATAAGCTCCATCACCTATTTCTGTACAATAATTTTCATATGAATCTCTTCCTCCTGAAAGGTTTTCATAAGTATAATATCTTGGTGTAAAATAAAAATCATATATATCATCTGATCTTTTGTCTCTTACTAAATATGTATCATCCTCTCTTCCATCTAGGTCAAAAGCATTATTAAATTCAAATTCATAATTTGGTGCATGTGCTGTTGTATAATATTTCTCTTTTAAAGTTCCCATTGAGTCAAATTTCAACAATACAATTTCTATTTCTTCTGGAATTTGTAATCCTTTACTTGGTGTTCCTGCCCAAATTTTTCTTCCTTTTATCGTAGTTCTGTGATCTGGTCCATTTTTAAATACAATCTTTTTACTTATTGTTTTAATTGTCCCTGAAACAGAAGGTTCTTGTAAATTAATAACATCTGCGTCTTCATCATCATATTCTTTATATTGTCTGTCAGCAGTATCAAATTCATAAACATCAATATTTTTTATCTTATAATAATATTCTTCCTCTTCTATTACCTTATAATTTGATTCCTCAATGTCATGAATAATTGCTTTTTCTCCAGGTCTTAAAGACAATTGACCATCAGTCATATTTTGAAAACTTTTACCACTACTAGTTATTAATTCATATTCGCCATTGTAAAGATTCGAATTTGAAAATTCTTCAATGTTTTCATCTCCTAAATATACCTTGAAATTAAATGCTTTATCTTGCATATTTTTAATCTCAGCATCTTCAATATCTATAAATTCTTTTTCTATAATTATCTCATGTTTTTCATAGTAAACTTCTATAACATCTTTTTCTTCATTTCCTGTAATTTCTAATGGTACATTTTTTTCTTCTTTAAATATGTAATCATTTTTCTCTATTTTATCTACTTGACTTATTGTATCACCTATACTAGCAAAAACTTCTTTAGTTTCGCCCGTATCGATTTTTCCACCGTAATAATGTTTGATAAAATATTTATGTTGTCCTTCTTGATTTACTTCATTTAAAGACATTATTTTTTGAATATCAAAATTTATTACATTGATTCCATTTTTTGCACCTAGAATAATACCTATAGTTGTGAATAAGCATATAATTATCGCTATTACAATAATATGTTTTATCTTCATCTACTTATCCTCCCCTCCAAATTTATTCAGCATTTTTTCATTTCCTTCTTCTTGTCCACTTTGCTAAACTTATTAATCCAATTAACATTATTGCTATTATTCCTGTGCTTATCATAATTTCATTGATTATCTCATTACCAGTTCCTACTGCAATTATCAAATCAGCCGTATCAACATTATCAACCTTTATTGTCTCCTCAAATCCTGCCTCATTCTCTGTTGATATTATCTCTGCTATATTCGTCTTTTGTCCTAGATTCGTTGCATTTGACTTCCATGTTAGCCTTACTTTGTACTCTTTTGTTTCTCCTGGATTAATATTTTCTGTCTCTAGCATTGCCTTACTATCATTTATCCTCCAGCCAGTATTCTTTGCCTTTTCCATTGTCATTCCACTTGGTATACTCTCTCTTATTGTTCCCTTTCCTGCTAACTCTCCTGTATTCGTTACCTTTAGCGTATACACTACCTCTATCTTACTTGTATTTACAGCCTTTCTGTATACCTCTGCCTTTCCTAAATCTCCATTAACCTTTATTGTCTTTCCATTTAATATTATGCTATCCATTTTCTTTTCTAGTTTTAAGTTAAACGGTTTCTTCTCATAGTAGTAAATTACATATGTTACATCATTTATCGTTATCTTTCCATCTTTATCCCTCTCTACCGTTACAGTCATATTTCCTTCTGCATTCTCTGGTTTCTCTATTAAGTTATAGAATTTCAAATGTTTTTCTTCTGTTGTATATTCATCATCTTGATATCCAGGAATTTCCTCTGGTTCTATTAAGTCCTTTTCTGTTTCTTTCTCTACATGTCTTACTACTACTTTTGCTGGTCTTACATAATAGTATATTACTTCTATTCGTTCTATTGTCATCTTTCCTTCTGTATTATCTGTACTCTCTACAAATTTGTAATTTTCTATCTCTTTTTGCTCTGTTGTGTACTCTTTTCCTTCGTATCCTTCTATTAACTCATCTTTTGCTATCTCTTCTTTTGTTAACTTGTCCACATATGTTACATGTACTGTTGTATTCTTTGCATAGTAATATGTCTTCTCTTGTGTTTCGTTTCCATACGTTCCTGTTTTTTCTTCTGGTTCTTCTACTAATGTATATCCTGGAATCTCTTTCTTGTCTTCTTCTACATCAAATTTATTTCCTACTTTGTCTTCTTTTCTTACTGGCTCTTCTATTTCTTCATCTGTATTTTTGTCTTTATATTTTACTATTACTTCTCCTGGTATTTCTACTTTTGTCTCTGCCTCATCTTCATCATCATAATGTGTTTTAGTTATTAATAAATCTAAACTTCCTGTTACACTATTTGTCATATTATCTTTTGTTATATCTATATCTGTATATACTAGTTCTATTTCTTTTATTACTTTAATTACATTCTTTTGACTTTCATAGGTATCTATTCCACTAATATTTTCTACCCATGTTATTGTTCTATTTTCTGCATTATATTTACCATTTGCTAAGTCTGATGCTTTTTCATCTATGTGATATGGTAGTTTATCTACTATTATTACTGTTGCATCTCCTATATATTCGTCCACTACTGCTACATATTTAATTGTATATGGTACTTTTTCATTCTTGCGTGTTACAATACTTGGTGCTTCTTTTATTACATCTGTCTCTGTTACTTTTGGTTCTTTTAGTCTATAGTAGTATGTTACTTCTGTTGGGTCTTCTTGGATTTCTCCATCTTCATTTCCTTCTGTTATTACATATTCGTAATTTGGACTTACTTGGTCTGATTGCTTTGTATGATATTCTTCTCCTACATTTCCTTCTATTAGCTCATCCTCTACTACTTTTCCATTTTTTGATGGTACTTTTTCGTCTGTTCCAAATATATAATGATGTACTGTTACTTTTCCATAATCTATTGTATTTGTTATTTTTACTCCTTCTTCCACATTTTCTCCATCTATCTGTGGATTGTAATATTTCAAATCGTCTTTTTCCTTCGCTCTTTCTTCTACTGTATAGATTATTTCTTCTTTATTTTCATCATATTTTGGTAAATCTTTAAAAGTATATGTCCATTTGTTACTATCTTCTTCGTCTTGATTCTTTTTACTGCTTATCGTTACTGTCTTTTCTTCTATTCCATCTTTCTTTAATACTAACTCTAGTTCTTCTGGTCTTTGTTTATCTCTATCGCTCTTGTCTACCCATATCTTTTCTACTGGTATATCTATCTTAAAGTCTGTTTCTGTTTCTTCTGTTGCTTTCTTTTCATCTGTCTTTTCTGGTGTCTGTAATTTCAATGTTCCTGTTACTTCATTCGTCATATTTTCTGCTTTTACATCTATGTCTGTAAATACTAATCTTAAGTTTTTGTAAATTTCTATTTTGTTACTTCCATCATCATTATATGAGTTAATATTTTTTCTTTCTTCTGTCCATGTTAATGTTTTCGCATCTTCATCATATACTCCATCTTGTTTATCTGATGCTCCTTCATCTATGTGATATGGTAACTTGTCTACTATTGTTATCGTTGCATAACCTATGTAATCTTCTATTGTTGCTGTGTAATGTACTGTATATGATACTTCTGCATCTTTCTTTGTTATTCTCTTTGTTCCTTCTTTGGTTATCTGAGAATCTATCTCTGGCTGATCTGTTCTATAATAGTATGTTATTACTTGTTCTTCTTTTTTATATTCTCCACTTGTTTCTTTATCTGCTTCTACAAATTCATATTTTGGACTTACATCTTTTGATTGTTGTGTTGCAAATATTGCTCCTATATTTCCTATCTTTACTTCATCTGCTACTGTTTCTCCCTCTACTTTTGATGGCACACTATTATTTGTTCTATATACATAGTGATGTACTATTACTCTTCCTTTTAATTTTTCATTTACTATTTGTATCTCTTGATCTGATGATTCTTTGGTTATTGTTACCTCTGTTGTTGGATCTTCTGGTAATTGATATCCTTCTGCTGGTTTTGTTTCTGTTATTTCATATTCTCCCGCTTCTAGTGTAACATTTAATTTTCCTTTTTTATCTGTTTCATATTCTTCTGGTTCTTCCTCTTCTTCTACTGTTTTATTCTTTATTGTGAATTTAGCTCCTTGTATTGGTGTTTCTTCATCTTCTTCTACTTTTACTATTGTTACTTTTCTTGCTACTTTTTTATACTTATATGTTACTATTACTTCGTCTCCCTCATATTGTCCTTCTGCGTTTAATGGTACTTCTGATAATTCATATTCTTCTGATAATTCGTCATCTGATATTTCTTGTGTTGTATATGATTCTCCTTCTTCTCCTTTACTTGTTACATCTTCTGCTGTATTTCCATCTTTTAATGGTACTGGTGTATTTGTGCCTTCTATGTAATGATGTACTGTTAATGGAATTTTCTTTTTTATATACCAATATGTTATTTCTTTGTCTGTTTCTCCAAACTCTCCATTTGCATCTTCAGGTATTTTTTGATTTCCTTGTTCATCTTTTTCTAATTCATATTTCTCTAAATCTAAATGTGGTTGTGTTTTATATGGTTCTCCTACTTTTCCTTCTTGATGTTCATCTGGTGCCACTGGTTGCTCATTTTCTCTAGCTAAATGATGTACTGTTACTTTTGCTTTCTTTTTATTTGCTATTTCATATTCATACTCACCATCTATTTCATTTACTTTCACCTTTTCACTGTCTACTGGTTGTTCTACATCTTTTTGATTTTCCTTAAAGTTTATAATTATATCATCTTCTATTGGTAAATATCCATCTGGTACTTTTATTTCTGTTATTTGATATTTTCCAAATGGCAATTCTGTTATTGCTTTTCCTTCACTATTTGTTTCTACTTCTATATGGTATAGTTCAGAATCATTTGGAGTTAAATCTATACTATTTACCTTAAATTTATCTTCTGTATTTCCTGTTTTATTTGTTGTTCCATTTTTATAATATCCTAGATGTAAGTAATATTTAAATCCTCCATCTAATACAGTTGTATAATCTTTTTTATCTTGTTTTGTTGTTATATAGATAAATTGTCCTGTACTACTACTATATGATGGTCTTGTATCATTTTGTGTTATTGTCGCATATCCATAATCTCCATTTTCTGTTGATATTTCTGCATTTACTGTTAAATTATATTTTCCTGTATATGTTTGTAAATCTATTTCTATATACGAATTGCATTCTGTATTATCTTTTCCTTGATTTGTTGATTCATATGTTCCACTCTCTGATTCTGTAAAATTATATGTCACTGTTTTAGCTTTATATACTTTTACACTATTAAATACTATTTGGTCTTCTCCTGTATCTGTACTTCCATTTTTGTAATATCCTAAATGTAAATAATATATTTGTCCTCCTTGTAACGCTTGTGATGTATAATCATGTGCTTCAATATCTGTATTCCCTGATTTATATATAAATCTTCCTGTTGTTGAATTGTATGATGGTGCTTTTGTATTATCATTTGTTATTGTTGCATACCCATAATCATAACTTTGACTTGACACTTTTGCATTTACAACTACTACATATTTTTCTTCTGAACTTAACTGTGATAGGTCTATTTGTATATATGAATTTGCTGTTTTATTATGTTTTCCTGTTCCATTATTTTCACTGTAAGATTTACTATTTGTTGGTACATAGTTTCCTTCTTCATCTTCTACAAAATAATATTCTGATGTTCCTAAATGCTCTAATTCTCCTATTACTCCTTCATCTTCTATTAGATTTGCCATATCTGCTTCTACATATTCTTGTCCATTATCTGTTAATGTATATGGCAATTGTGGATTTTGTCTTTCCTCTATTTGATCTAATTGGAATTTTACTCCTGGTATTCCTTTTTGTGTTTTACTATCTACCTTTTTTATTACCATTTTATTTGATTTTTTACTATATGTTACCACTACATGTTTATCTTCTTTCATATGTTCAAATGGTGGCATTGTGTATGTTTCGTCATCTTGTTTATCAAATTTCCATTCTTTTCCGTTTACTGTTACTGATATTATTTCATATTCTGATTCTGGTGTCATTTTTATTGTTTTTTTGCTTGTTCCATCATATTCTACTGTTTCATATGGCTTTTTATCCTCTCCGTCAATATCTCCTCCTCTCATTCCATTTATTTCTTGTACATCAGTTGTTATCTTAAATTGCTTTACTTTATTTTGTACTTCTAGTTTCTCTACTTCCAATGCTCCCATTTCTTCTACTACTTTTAATATCATTCCATCAGAACCACCACTTGCAGACTCATTACCAACTCCTGTATTTATATATCTACTAAAATATCCTCCTACTAAATAATTCCCACTCGATATTTTTATTACTGTTGTTATTTCATCGCCAATTGATTTACTCCATTCTACTTCTCCTCCATTACTAAACTTAATTAACATTCCTGTATCATATTTTTTACTACCACTCAATGTATTACTTCCAGCTCCTAAATTTATTGTAGAACTATTAAAGTTTCCTCCTACTAGACAACCTCCATCTGACGTTTCTGTTACTGTTGTTATTTCATCATTGTAATTTCCTCCTATTTCTTTACACCAATTGACTTCATTATTAGAGTTATACTTTATTAGCATTCCATCTCTATAATCTTGATTTATTAATTTTTTTTCATTTTCTAATTCTATCTCTCTACTATCAAAATATCCTCCTATTAAATACCCTCCATCTGACATTTCTATTATTGTTTCTATACTATCGCCACTTGTTCCTCCTATTTCTTTGCCCCATTCTATTTTTCCTTCTATACTATACTTGATTAGCATTCCATCATGAGACCCATTACTTTTTAATGTTTTATTATTTTCTAAATTTACTGTACTACTAAAATATCCTCCTACTAGATAACCTCCATCTGACATTTCTTTTACGGTTGTTATTTCATCAATACTGTTTCCTCCTATTACTTTACTCCATTCCACTTCATTATTAGCATTATACTTGATTAACATTCCATCACCACTGCCATGACTTGTTAATGGATAACTACCAGCTCCTAAATTTATTTTAGAACTACTAAATTTTCCTCCTACTAGATATCCTCCATCTGACGTTTCTATTACTGTTGTTATTTCATCATCGTAATTTCCCCCTATTTCTTTACACCATTCTATTTCTCCATTTTCTCTATACTTTATTAACATTCCATCACCACTGCCATGACTTGTTAATGTATAACTACCAGCTCCTAAATTTATTTTAGAACTACTAAAGTTTCCTCCTACTAGATATCCTCCATCTGTCATTTCTATTACTATTCTCACATAGTCAGAACCATCTCCTCCTATTGCCTTACACCATTCTACTTCATTATCAGAATTATACTTTATTATCATTCCATCAGAATAATAACGACTATGATTTGTTAGTGTGTTTCCATCTCCTAAGTTTATTGTACTACTTTTAAAATCTCCTCCTACTAGATAACCTCCATCTGTCGTTTCTATTACTGTTCTCACACAGTCAGAACTATCTCCTTCTATTATTTTTACTTGTTTTATTGTTGCTTCTGGTACATCTTCAAGTTGTACTTTGATTAACATTCCATCATGAGACCCATTACTTTTTAATGTTTTATTATTTTCTAAATTTACTGTACTACTAAAATATCCTCCTACTAAGTATCTCCCATCTTTTGTTTCTATTACTGTTGTTATTTCATCATTATAATCTCCTCCTATTGCTTTACTCCATTCTACATCTCCATCTTTATTATACTTGATTAGCATTCCATCATCATAACTACTATGATTTGTTAATTTATTTCCATTTCCTAAGCCTATATCACTGTTGCAAAAATATCCACATGCTAAATAGCCTCCATCTTTCGTTTCTATTACTTTATTTATTTTATCATCATCCTTTCCCCCTATTGCTTTACACCATTCTACTATTCCATCTTCACTATACTTGATTAACATTCCATCATCAGAATGTCTATCATAATTATGATTTCCTAATAATTTACCGCTTTCTAGGCTTATATAATAGCTTGAAAAAATTCCTCCTACTAGATATCCTCCATCTGATGTTTCTATTACTGTTGTTATTTCATCAGTATAATCTCCTTCTATTACTTTACACCATTCTACTTCATTATAAGAATTATACTTTATTAGCATTCCATCGTCATAATAAGTATTATTTGTTAATATTTTTTCATTTCCTAATTCTATCTCTTTACTTCTAAAATATCCTCCTACTAGGTAGCCTCCATCTGACGTTTCTTTTACTGTTGTTATTTCATCAGTACTAGTTCCTCCAATTTTTTCACTCCATTTTGCTTCTCCTTCTATACTATACTTGATTAGCATTCCATCATAAGACCCATTACTTTTTAATGTTTTATTATTTTCTAAATTTATAGTTTCACTAAAATATCCTCCTACTAAATAATTCCCATCTATCGTTTCTCCTACTGTTGTTATAACATCAGAACCTGTTCCTCCTATTGCTTTATTCCATTCAACTTCTCCCATTTTACTATACTTGATTACCATTCCATCTTCATTATCTATATTGATTAATGTTTTGTCGTTTTTTAGGTCAATGGTATTGCTTTTAAAATATCCTCCTACTAAGTATCCTCCATCACTTGTGTTTATCACTGCTTTTATTTGATCTTCATCATCTCCTCCTATTATTTTACTCCATTCAACTTCATTATTAACATTATACTTTATTAATATTCCATCATCAGACCCATTACTTATTAAGGTATTATTTCTATCTATCTGAATCATATCAGAAAAATTTCCACCTACAATATACCCACCGTCTTGTGTTGCAATGATTGACACTATTCTGTCATCACCTGTTCCTCCTATTCCTATTCCCCATTCAGTTATTGGAATTGTTTTTCCTTCTCTTGATGCTCCTATTCCAAAATAATATATATTATCTTTTATATCATACTTATCTGGAGCTTCTACTTCTACTGCCTTATATAATCCTTCAGGTAAATCTGCTGTTAGGTATCCTTGTTCATTTGTTTCTAATACATAATAATCTCTTCCATTTATATTTTCTTTATTTCCCAGTATTTCTCCTTTACTATTTTTAGCTGGTGTTTCTCCATCATCTACATTATATATTGCAAATTTTACTCCTTTTAATTCTTCTCCATTTTCGTCTTTTTTTATTAATTTGAATGACGGGTTATCTTCTATTGTTACTTCTACTTTATTTCCTTCTACTTTATATTTTTTTGCTGTTTGTCCTTCTTGTAATTCTTCTACAAATTCTAATGTATTTCCATCTGCTGATTTTTGTACTTTAAAGGTTATGTCTTTTACTTTTGCATATCCCGTTGGTGATAATACTTCTTTTAAAGTATACGTTTGGTCTATCTTTCTATCTTCTTCATATTGATATAAATTTTCTATTGTTATTTTTCCTGCGTTATTTGTTGTATATTCTCCTATTTCCTTATCATCTTTATATAATTTAAATTTTGCTCCGGCTAATAGTTTTCTTTCTGGTTGTGCTTGTCCTTCTTCTGTATCTAATACTGTTTGTTTTTCTATTTTTAATATTTCTAAATTATATGTTGGAATCTTGTCATCTTTTATATTTAATGTTAATGTTGGAATATCTTCTGTTTCTTGTATGCTATTATCTATTCCGTCAGTTATTGTTACAATGTATTCTCCTTCAACATTATTTATTGTAAAAGTTATTGGGTCTGCTAAATAATACCCATCTGCTTTTATTTCTTCTAGGGTATATTCTGTTCCTATTTTTAATCCATCTAGTGTTACTTCTCCATTTTGATTTGTTCTTAATATTTTTCCATTTTTTAGTAATCCATCTCCTGTTATTTTATACCTTACTTTTGAAAGTTTTAATTCACTTTCTTTATCTGTTTTTATTATTTTTAATTTTGCTTTTGCCTCATCTTCTACTTCTACATGTACCGTATAATCATTTTCTCCATCTGAGTTTATTATTTCTATTTCTTTTCTTGTTCCTGTTATGTCTTCTAATATTAGTTTTCCATTTTCTTCTTTTGTCTTGAATTTTATCTCTCCTGCATTTAATTCATATTCTGTTGGACTTTTTATTTCTCTTATAATATATGTTCTCTCTGCATATAAACCTGGTATTGTTAATTTTCCTTGTGCATCTGTTACTCTCGTTTTTCCTTCTTTTGCTCCTTCTTCACAAATATAATATGTTGCCCCTGGTACAATTCTATCTTTCCCCGTTTGATATTTCACTAGTTCTAAATCATATTGTTTTGCTATCATAAATCCTAGTTTATTTGGTTCTGTGTGTGTTTTATATTTTCCTTCTTTTGTATCTAAACTAAAATATACTGCATGATGGCTATATGATACATCATTATAATTTAATCCTGATGGTATACTTATAGCATATGATATTACATATTTTTCTTGTTTTTGTAATTGATAGTCTCCTAAATCTATCAAATAACTCTTGATATTATCAAAGCTTTCTGGCTCTTCTTCCCAATTGTTTCCTTCTCCATTTATTTCTTCTGTTGCTTCTCCATTTGTTGAATAATATACTGTTGCTACATCGGCTAAATCTGCTGGAAGTTTGATTTTTTCTTTTATTTCAGTTGTAAAATTTGAACCTAATTCTTCTCCATTTATTACATATTTATTGTCTGCAAATGGTATTCTTCCTAATATTTTTATATCACTTATTGTGCTTGTATAATTATTTTTTATTTCTATATTTACTTTTGCACTTTCTTGCTCTTTACTTACTCTTGCTACTTGTGGTGCTACTGCTTCACTTTCTTTCTCATCATAATCTGTTGCATATTCATTTGTTAATAATGAATTTGGTGAGATTAGACTTACACTTGTTGTTGCATGTCCTATCATTTCTGTTTTGTTTTCATTTCCATTCAAATCGTGTTCATCTTGTACTGGTTTATAATAATTTTGGCAGTTTTCATTTATTGCATATAAATCAATCTGTGATGTTTGTGTAACTGTTCTTGGATCTGGTGTTATATTACAATCAATTTTTATTTCAAATGAGGCTGGCTCTTCATTTGATGTTAATATTTTTATATATTTATTTTTTTCTTTCTCTATTATTTCTGAACCTATAACTGTCACACTTTCATTTGTCGTTTCTACTTCATTTAATTCTATATCTAATATTTCCTCTGGTATCTTTAATAAAAATGACCCATTTGACCATTTTTCTTCATTATAATTTTCATTTACTTCTGGTTTTATTGTTATTATTGCATGTTTTTCCGTTTCTTGTGTTGACATTATTGATGGATCTATTGTTAATTCTACTACTGACATTGGTGCTTCATAAAGTGCTTCATGCGTATCTGTATTTATTTTTCTTTCATCTAAGTATCCTGTTAATGTTGATTTTATGTATTGTAATTCATCAAATGCTGTTCTATTATAATTTGTTGTTATATATTCATCATCTAATTCTTTTATGTTGTATACTGATATGCTTGCATTTTCATTTGTCGCACTTGTTTCTACTCTTATGTGTTTTACTGGATATTTATATTTATATGGATTTGTACTTGTATATTTATTCCAATTACTTTTATTGAAAGTTTCTAATAATTCTCCTGTTACATCATCATATACTTTTATTTCTCCATTTTCTCCTAATAAGTTTACAGGGTTTGAAAAATATATTCCTACGTTTGTTGTAACTTTTTCCATACTGTCATATTTTCCATCACTTTTTTCAAACTGATCTGCTACTTTTGTCTCACTGTCGCCTTCTGTTTCTTTCATTATCATTACTGTTGATTTTCCATAAGTACCTGTATATCCATCCCATCTTACTGTATATACATCATCTTTTTCTGTCTCTGAAATTTCATTGTATATATTTAATGGTTTTTTCTTTGAAATAACATATCTTGCTGTTGGTGAATATACATACCTTCCTACTGTTATATCAAATATTGCTACATTTCCTTCTGGTTTTCTAAAATTTATTGTTATTGTATCTTTAACTGTGTTTGATACATATGGATTTTGAAATCCAGCTTCTTTATGTGTATTATTATATCCTTCATAATGTGCAATTACTGGTATTTTATATTCAATTGTATTTTCTCCTATTGCCTGATATGCTTCTAACGGATATGTTACTTTTAACTTATATGTATTTACTTTATATGATGAATAATCTGAACTATATCCTGATGTTGTTATTATTCCTTTTTCATCTTTTTGAGCTTCTCTTTGTGCTGTAAATTTTCCTGTTCCTTGTATCCAATCAAAAGTTACATTTGTTCCTGTTACTTCTAATCTAGTTGCTTTTTGTCCACCTAATTCTGGTACTGTTCCTTCTAATACTGATTTTGATATATTTAATTGATTTCGTGGTTCTCTTACTTCTATATCAAATTCTAAATTTACTTCTTGTTTCTCTTCATCTACTATTTTACTTATATCTTTTGTCTGGTTTATATATTGAAATTGAGCTCCTACTGTTCCATACCAATCTACTTCAAATTTTACTTCTTTATTTATTTGGGTTCTGCTTCCATCTTCTGCTATATGTGTTCCTGTTAATATTATTTTGTTTTCTTTACTATATTTAGTTGTATCATTTCCTATTGCTGCTGTTTTTTTACTTTCATATGAATAATCTCCACTTCTTACTATTCCTGTTAATGTCTTTTGTGTTCCAGTTTCTATATCTTTTAATAATATTTGTTTCGTATTATTTCCTACTGCATTTTCACTTACTTCTCCATCTTTTGGAATTGCTGTTTGTAAGTAAAAGTTATCACTTTGGATTTCTATTTTACCATCAACTAATCTTCCATTCGTTAGTACATTTAATTCCATGTAAAGTGTATCTTCCTTCCCTATTTCATTACATGTTCCACGAACTGCATCTGCTTCATTAGTTGGGTCTCCATCTAAATCTGCTAAGAAAAATGCATCAAATTTAACGTATTCACTCGCAGTATCTTTATCATTTTCTCCAACCCTCTTATATTCCATTGCTCTTGCCAATGCAGGATCATATATTTTATTATTTTTATTTACATTCTCTCTTTGTCCGAAAAATAATATTGAACTTATTAATGCCATTGTAAATATAGCAATTACTATAATTCCAATTATTATATTTCGTTTAATTAGATACCCGTGTGTGTGTGTGTGTGTGTGTACTCTTGCAATGATTTTCGCACTTTTTCATTTTTTTCTCTTTAATTTTTTCCTTTAGTTTTGATAACATTTTACTTCTCTCCTTATTTTTTATTATTTATCTCTTATTTTAGTTATTTATATATAAGTAACAATATAATAATAAGTAGATTTTTATCGTTTTTTAGGCAAAAAAACAGATAGACTACTACGGATTTATTCCGTTTTAGTCTATCTGTTTTAACTAATTATTATTTAATTATCTTTTATTTTACATTTTATTTTATTTGCTAGGGAATTAGTAATACTTAATGATATTGTGAAGCCAATAAAATAATATTTTTTAGTAATTCCAAAATATAAATATTAATTTGATGCGACGCGTAGCGAACAAATGGAGTGAAAAAATCATAGATTTTTGAACGTAATGCGATTGGCATTGTCCTCCGCCTAATATTCGATGGAGACAATGCCCCGCAAGGAGCAAAAATTAATATCTATATTTTGAAATTACAGTATTATTAATAAGGAACAAAAAAATTTACTCTACTCAGTTAAAAAAATCATCTATTAATTTTTGCTGTGACGCGCAGTATTTATTTTTTTAGTAATTTCAAAATATAGATATTAATTTGATGCGACGCGTAGCGACCAAATGGAGTGAAAAAATCACTGATTTTTGAACGTAATGCGATTGGCATTGTCCTCCCATCTAATATTTGATGGAGACAATGCCCCGCAAGGAGCAAAAATTAATATCTATATTTTGAAATTACAGTATTATTAATAAGGAACAAA
>CANPZM010000010.1 GCA_947589065.1 uncultured Clostridia bacterium | reverse complement strand
GTAATATACTATTATATAAGACCAGCGAAAGTAGTAGTAAGATATGTAGAAAAAGAAACAGAAAAAGACTTAATAGAGCCAGAAGAGATACAAGGATATCAAGATGATAAATATACAACAGAGGAAAAACATTTGAAATTCTATAACTTAGTAGAAAAACCAGAAAATACTGAAGGAAACATGACAGTAACAGTAGAAAAAGACAAAGACGGAAAGATAACAGTAAATGATACAACATATGTAATTTACTACTATGAGAAGAAGCCATTTAACTTAAAACTAGAAAAGAAAATAGATAGCATAATATTAAATGGAAAGACGATAAAGGTTAATGGAGATTTAGGAAAGGCAGAGGTATACAGAAAGGCTGTAAATACAAGTAAAATAGAAGTAGTATATACGTTAAAGGTAACGAATACTGGAGAGCTAGCAGGAAAGGGAACAATAAGAGAGAGTATACCAAGTGGAATGACAATGGAGAAGGCAAAGAATGCTGGCTGGAGGATAAATGATAGTAAAGCTATACTAGAGACAGAGAATATTAATCCAGGAGAGGCAAAAGAGTACAAAGTAAGGTTAACATGGAGGTCAAATGCAGCTAATATAGGACAGAAGACGAATACAGCTGAGATAGTTTCAACAGAGAATGAGGCAGGATTTGAGGAGACTATAATGGTTGATAATATTGATACTGCTGATTTGATAATTGCGATTGGTACTGGTAATGAGATAATCAATGAGGTGTTAATTGGAAATGTGGCAATGGGAGTTATGCTTCTTGGGGTGATTGTGTTAGCAAAATGGCAGAGGAAAAAAGAGGAGAAATAAATTCACTAAAAAGAGACGGAAAATAATCCGTTTCTTTTTTGTGCTTTGCAGTATGAAAACTAGATTTAATAATTGTGCTTTGCGGGACGTTAAAAAAATCATATATTAATTTTTTTGTTCCTTACTGGCATTGCCTCGGAATGTTTCCGGGAAGGCAATGCCAATCGCCCGCGAAAAAAATATCAAAGATATTTTTTACTTGGTTGAACGCTGCGCGTCACAGCAAAAATTAATATATGATTTTTTTTAACTGTGCAGAGTAAATTTTTTAGTTCGTTATTAATAATACTGTAATTTCAAAGTATAGATATTAATTTTTGCTTCTTGCGGGGCATTGTCTCCATCGAATATTAGAATGGAGGATAATGCCAATCGCATTACGTTCACTCCATTTGGTCGTTATATGTCGCATTAAATTAATATCTATATTTTGAAATTGCTAAAAAATAATTTTCGTGTGTCACGTCAAAAATTAATGTATGAATTTTTTTACTGTGTAGAGTAAATTTTTTGGTTTTTTATTGACAATAATGTCAAGGTGGACGGAGAGGACAATGCCAATTGCATTACGTTCAAAAATCAGTGATTTTTTCACTCCATTTGGTCGCTACGCGTCGCATCAAATTAATATCTATATTTTGAAATTGCTAAAAAATAAGTTTCGTGCGTCACTTCAAAAATTAATAGCTGTTTTTTTAAAATGTGTTGTGTATAATTTTTTTGTTTTGGATTGATATTATATAATGAAAAATTAATTTAGCGGTGAATGGGAGTAAGTTTGACTTTTGGCTAAAAATAGAGTAAAATAAAAACGTTAAGGGGATAGATAAATATATGAATAAAGAAAATAAAGCAATTGAAAAATTAGCTTCGAGAGTAAAGATATATCTTGCGATTATAGCTTTACTATTTATTTTAATATGCACATATGATTCAGTTTGGATTGCTCCATCAATAATTTTATATGGGCTTTTGTTAATATATACAATTTGGTTTAATACTAAGAAAAAGACTGAGATAGAATCTCATATAGAAGAAGTTGTTTGGGGTATGAATTCTACTGTGAGAAATACATTAAATAAATCACCTATACCACTTCTTGTAATAGAAACAGATGGAAATATAATCTTTAGAAGTCCAAAATTTAATAAGGAATTTAAGGGTATAGATGCTATTACTTATGTAGAGAGTATTATAAAAGAGATAAAGCTTGAAATTGAGAATTCAACAGAAAAAAAGGAGATTACTAAACAGATTACAATTGATAAAAAGGTTTATAAGATTTTATGTGAGTATGCAATAAGTAAGAAAAGAGATAAAAGAAAACAAAGAGAATATGTTCTTACATTATATTTTGTTGATGAAACAAAATATAATGCATTATTTGATGAGTATACTAATCAAAAATTATGCATTGCAATAGCTGTTATTGATAATTATGAGGAACTAATTCAGAGATTGTCTCCAGAAGAAAAGCCAACAGTATTGGCCAAAATAGATAAGGCAATATATGATTGGGCATCAACTACTGGTGGACTTGTTTTGAAAAATGAGCGTGAAACATATGTATATATTTTTGAACAAAAGTATTTGGCTGAGATTGAAAAAAATAAGTTAAATATATTAGATACAGTAAAAGATATTGATGCTAAGATTCCTATAACTTTAAGTATATCAATTTCAAATGAAGAAAAAAATTACTATGAAAGATATAAATCAGCTTTAGATGGTATTGATCTTGTATTAGGTAGAGGTGGAGATCAAGCAATAATTAGAAAAGAAGGAAGATATAAGTTTTATGGTGGAACTTCACTTGAAGTTGAAAAGCGTACAAAGGTAAAGGCAAGAATAGTGGCTCATACAATTGAGGATATGATTCAAGATTCACAAAATGTAATTATAATGGGTCACCAAAATGCAGATATAGATTCTTTAGGTTCTGCATTAGGTATATATAGATTAGCTAAAACTTTAAATAAACCAGCATATGTAGTAAATGAAAACTATGGTATGAATTTAGGAAAATTTATTGATACTTTAATGGAAGAAGAGGAATATCAAGATGTTATAATTGATTCCAAAGAAGCATCTAGCATAATAAGCCCAAAGACATTATTGATTATAGTTGATACACATAAAAAATCATATGTACAAGCTCCAGAGTTGCTTGAACATACAGATAATATTGTAATTATAGACCATCATAGAAAAAGTACAGATTTTATTGAGAATGCAAGCTTAACTTTTCAAGAAGTGTATGCTTCATCAACAGCAGAACTTGTTACTGAAATGATTCAATATGTTGATTGTAAAGTTGAATTAGCTCCAATAGAAATTGAAGGATTATATGGTGGAATTATGGTAGACACAAAGAACTTTACATTTAAGACTGGTGTAAGAACTTTTGAAGCAGCAGCATATTTAAGAAAATTTGGAGTAGATATAATTAAAGTAAAAAAATGGTTCCAAGCAGATTTAGAAAGTTATACTGTAATTGCTGATATTGTTAAAAATGCTGAAATGATAGAAAATTCAATTGCAATATCAATATATCCAGAGGTAGGAAAAGATTCAAATACAATATGTGCTAAGGCAGCAGATGAATTATTAACAATAAGTGATATAACAGCATCATTTGTAATTGGAGATACAGGTGATAATATTTGTATAAGTGGACGTTCAATAGGAGATATAAATGTCCAATTAATATTAGAAAAACTTGGTGGAGGAGGTCATATAACTCTTGCTGGTGCACAACTTGAAAATATGACTCTTGAAGAGGCAAAAGCTGAGTTAATAAATAGGATAAATGAGTATTTTGCTGAAATAAATGATTAAATTTGATATTAGAGGGAATAAATGATTGAATATAATTCCATCAAGTTTAAATTATTTAATTAATTTTGAACCTCAGAAAGGAATGAAAATAAGTATGAAAGTAATACTATTGTCAGATATCAAAGGAGTAGGAAAGAAAGACCAAATCATTAATGCAAGTGATGGATATGCACGAAACTTTTTATTTCCTAAAAAATTAGCTGTAGAAGCTAATAATGAAAATTTAGCTAAGTTAAAATCTCAAAATGAATCAAGAGCATTCAAAAAAGAGACTGAAATGAATGAAGCCAAAAAATTAGCAGAAAAAATTAAAGAAATAACATTAGATATAACTGTTAAAGCAGGGGAAAATGGAAAGATATTTGGAGGCGTAACTTCAAAAGAAATTGCTGAAGAACTAAAAAAACAGTATAAAATAGAAATTGATAAGAAAAAAATTTTATTATCAGAAACAATAAAAAATATAGGAACTTTTACAGTAGATATAAAACTTTATGAAGGAATATTATCAAAGTTGAGAATTCATGTTGAAGCATAATTCTAATAAAAAACGAAATATTAAAATATTTTGTATACTTAGAAAGGAATGTGAGACCAAATGGAACTAGGAAAAGTACCACCACATGATATAGAAGCAGAGCAAGCAGTGCTTGGATGTATGCTTATAGATAGAGACTCTGTTATTGCATCAATTGAAAAATTAAAACTAGAAGATTTTTATAGAGAAGATAATAAAGCTATATATGAAGCAATGTTGTCATTATATGGTAGAGCAGAGCCAATAGATATAATAACTGTAAAATCTGAATTAGTGACAAATGGAAAATTTGATCAGGTTGGTGGTTTGGAGTATTTAGCAATGCTTCCTGAAAAAGTTCCAACAACTACAAATGTTGAAAAATACATAAATATAGTTCAAGAAAAATCAGTACTAAGAAATTTGATAAAAACAGCAAATGATATAATTTCATTAGGATATGACCAGACAGAAGATGTTGAAGATATAATGAATATATCAGAGAAAAAAATATTTGATATAATGCAAAATCAAAATTCTAAAGGTTCTATGCCAATAAAAGATATATTAGTAGAAACCTTTGCTGAATTGGAAAGACTATATAATCAAAAAGGGTATATAACAGGTGTAGAAACAGGTTTTAAAGATTTAGATTATAAAACATCAGGATTTCATAATTCAGATTTAATAATAATAGCTGCACGTCCTGCAATGGGAAAATCAGCTTTTGCATTAAATATTGCAACACATGCAGCAGTAAATAATAACGTTCCAGTAGCAATATTTAATTTAGAAATGTCAAAAGAACAGGTAGCAAATAGAATCCTATGTAGTGATGCAATGGTTGACAGCAATAAAATCAGAACAGGAAAAATAGATGACAATGAATGGATAAAACTTGCAAATTCATCAGGAAGATTGGCAGAAGCACCTATATATATAGATGATACACCAGGAATTTCAATTATGGAAATAAGAGCAAGATGCAGAAAATTGAAGTTAGAGAAAGATATAGGATTGGTTGTAATAGATTATTTACAGCTAATTCAGGGAAGTAATAAAAGAAATAGTAGTCGTGAACAGGAAATTTCAGAAATTAGTCGTTCACTAAAAATATTAGCAAAAGAATTGAATATACCTGTTATTGCACTTTCACAATTATCTCGTGGAGCTGAGAAAAGAGATGATAAAAGACCGATGCTTTCAGACTTAAGAGAGTCAGGAGCAATTGAGCAAGATGCTGATATAGTAATGTTTTTATATAGAGATAGTTATTATAATCAAGAAAGTGAACAGAAAAATGCTGAAGTTATTTTAGCTAAACATAGAGGAGGCTCAACTGGTACAGTAGAACTAGCTTGGTTAGCAAATTATACAAAATTTGCAAATTTAGAAAGATATAGAGAGGAAAATCAATAAAGGGTGTTAAAAAACATCCTTTTTAATTTAAAAGGTATTGAAATGTTATTAGAAAAAGTTGAAAAAACTATTGAAAAATTTAATATGATTAATGAAGGAGATAGGATTGTAGTTGGAGTTTCAGGTGGACCTGATTCAATGACATTATTAAATATTTTATTAAAATTAAAAGAAAAATATAAAATTACAGTATATGTTGCACATATTAATCATATGATTAGAGAGAATGCAAAATTAGATGAGGAATATGTAAAAACTTTTTGCAAAAATAATAATATTGAATTTTTTGTAAAAAAAGAAAAAGTGAGTGAATTAGCACAAAAAGAAAAGAAAAGTGTTGAAGAAAAAGGAAGAGAAATTAGATATAGTTTTTTTGAAGAGATATTAAATAAGACTGAAAGCAATAAGATTGCAATTGCGCATAATATGAATGATAATTGCGAAACGGTATTGATGAATTTAATAAGAGGAACAGGAATTTCAGGATTAAAAGGTATAGAGCCTAAAAGAGAAAAATATATTAGACCTTTAATTGAATGTTCAAGAAAAGAAATTGAAGAATATTGTGAGGAAAATAATATAAATCCAAGGCATGATGAGTCAAATGATGATAATACATATACAAGAAATAGAATTAGAAATATTGTTATTCCTTATTTACAAAAAGAATTTAACCCTAATATAGTAAAAGGAATAAATAGATTATCAGACATTGTAAAAGAAGAGCAAATATATTTAGAAAAACAAGTTAAAAAAGCATATGATGAAATAGTGATAAATCAAGAAGAAAAAATTGTGTACGACTTAAAAAAGTTTAATAGTATGGATGTAGTTATACAAAAAAATTTAATATTATTGGCTGTAGAAAAATTATTTGGAGACACAAAAGGCATAGAAAAGATAAACTTAGAAGATATAATTAAATTGTGCAACAATAATATTGGAAATAAATTTTTAAAACCAAATCAAAAAACAAGGGTAGAAATAAAGGATAAAAAAATAATAATTTCGAAAGAATAAACATATTACAATCATATTTCAATTTATGCAATTATGTTGTAAATGAAAAATAATTATGCTATATTTTATAGTGAAGTAAAATAGATGAGTTGTGCATACCAAGGAGGAAAAAAGATTGAAGAGTGGAATAAAAAAGATTGCAATGTGGCTAATTCTATTGATTATATTTATTATGGTTATTTCAGCTATTAGTGGAAATGCAAATAGAAAAATGACTTATACAGAATTAGTTAATAATATAGAAAATAAAAAAGTAGAAGCAATTGAGATTTCTGATGATAATAAAACAGCAGAAGTTAAACTAAAAGATGATCCAGTTGAGAAAAGAGTTATAATACTAAGTTTAGACAACTTTATGGAGCAGATTTCAGATAAATTAATAAAAAGTGAAGACACAACAGAAAATCCTATAGAGTTATCACAAGTTGAAGAATCAAAATTTTTGAGCATCTTAGAAGCATTTGGACCAACAATTCTACTTATGGTATTTATATTCTTCATTTGGATAATGTTTATGAATCCTAATGCTCAGGGTGGAAACAAAACAATGTCATTCGGCAAGAGCAAGGCTAGAATGATGACACCTGCAGATAAAAATAAAATTACTTTTGAAGATGTTGCTGGAATTGAAGAAGAAAAACAAGAACTTGAAGAAATAGTTGAATTTTTGAAAAATCCTAAGAAGTTTACAGATATGGGAGCAAGAATTCCTAAAGGTGTTCTTTTAGTTGGACATCCTGGAACTGGTAAAACATTATTAGCAAAAGCAGTAGCAGGAGAAGCAGGAGTACCATTCTTTATAATAAGTGGTTCAGACTTCGTAGAGATGTTTGTTGGTGTAGGTGCTTCAAGAGTTAGAGATTTATTTGAACAAGCTAAAAAGAGTGCACCATGTATAGTATTTATAGATGAAATTGATGCAGTAGGACGTCAGAGAGGTGCTGGACTAGGTGGAGGACATGATGAGAGAGAGCAAACATTAAATCAATTACTTGTTGAAATGGATGGATTCGCACCAAATGAAGGTGTAATTGTACTAGCAGCTACAAATAGACCAGACGTATTAGATAAGGCATTATTAAGAGCTGGAAGATTTGATAGACAAATAGTTGTTGGAGCACCAGATGTAAAGGCTAGAGAGAAGATATTAGAAGTTCATGCAAAGAAAAAGAAAATGGCTGATGACGTAGATTTAGGAACTATTGCTAAAAATACAGCTGGATTTGTTGGAGCTGATTTAGAGAACATACTTAATGAAGCAGCATTAGTAGCAGCTAAACAAGATAAAAAAGAAATTAGTATGAAAGATATAGAAGATGCAATGATTAAAGTAACTATGGGACCAGAGAAAAAATCAAAAGTTATTAGTGATAAAGAAAGAAAATTAGTTGCATTTCATGAAGCTGGTCATGCGGTTGTTAGTAGATTTTTACCTACTCAAGATCAAGTTCATCAAATATCAATTGTACCTAGAGGAATGGCTGGTGGATATACTATGTATAGACCAACAGAAGATAAATCTTTTATGTCAAAAGTTGAAATGGAAGAAAGTATTGTATCACTTCTAGGTGGTAGAGTTGCAGAGAAAATAGTTTTAGAAGATATATCAACAGGAGCAAGCAATGATATTGAAAGAGCTTCTAAAATTGCAAGAGATATGGTTACTAAATATGGTATGAGTGAAAAAATTGGAACTATTACTTTTGGTACTGGCCAAGAAGAAGTATTTTTAGGTAGAGACTTAGGTCAAGGAAAAAATTATAGTGAAGCAACATCAGCACAAATAGATGAGGAAGTAAAATGCATTATAGATAAGGCTTATAAAACTGCTGAGAAAATATTAACAATGAACATAGAAAAATTAAATGCAGTAGCAAATATTCTAATGGAAAAAGAAAAAATTGATGGTGATGAATTCAATAAAATATTTGAATAGAATATTATTATAAATAAAAAAATACGTCTCAAAATTATAGAGACGTATTTTTTTATTGCTTAATAAATTAAATAGAATATTGATACCAAATAATCGCAAATTTAATATAAAAAACAATCAAGAATAAAAAAATAAAAATATTTAAAACGTAAAAAAACATTTTTTAAAAATAAATAAAAAATAAAAATATTTTTAAAATGTAAAAAATGAAAAATACTTAAAAATGAAGGAAAAGACAAAAAACAAAAATATAAAAAAACGAAAAAACAAAAAAATCATTTTTTGAAAAAATGCAAATGTAAACAAAATGTAACAGAAAAATCGCAAAGACTACAGTATGAAAGATTAAAGGAAATCAATTTTTTTTACAAAAAAAGTTAGAAAATCATGTAAGTGCCTAAATATAAGAAATATATTGCAAAGATTACATAACACTACCATAATTGACAATAAAAATAACAATGGTAAAATACATTCACAAAAGAAAAATAAAAAAATAAATAGGGGGAAAATTATGCAGGTAATAAAAAGAGATGGTAGAGTAGTAGAATTCAATTCAGAAAGAATTGTAAAAGCAGTAACATTAGCAATGTCACAAACACCAGGAGGTGTAGATATAGATTTAGCTAACAAAATTGCTGCAGATGTACAAAAAAAATTAGAAGATAAAAATCAAGCAACAGTTTATGAAATACAAGATTTAGTAGAAAAAAGATTAATGTCATCTTCAAGAAAAGAAGTTGCTCAAAGTTATATAACATACAGATATAATAGAGATGTAGCAAGAAAATCAAAGACAAAAGAAGTATTTTTAGATATAATAGGTGCAAAGGCAAATGATATAACAAGAGAAAACGCAAATATGAATGCTGATACACCCGCAGGAATGATGATGAAATTTGCATCTGAAACAACAAAACCTTTTGTTGATGACTTTTTACTATCACATGAAGCAAGAGAAGCAGTAAAAAATGGATATATACACGTACACGATAAAGACTATTATCCAACAAAATCATTAACTTGTTTACAGCACCCACTAGATAAAATATTAAAAAACGGATTTAGAGCAGGACATGGTTCATCAAGACCAGCAAAAAGAATTGAGACAGCAAGTATAATTGGATGTATTTCAATGGAGACTGTACAAAATGAAATGCACGGTGGACAAGCAATTCCAGCATTTGATTATTACTTAGCTCCATATGTTAAATTAACATTTAAAGAAGAATTAAAGAAAATAGGCGAACTATTAGGAAAAGATTTATCAAAACTTTATGATTATCAACCAAAAGATTATTTAAAGAAAGACTTAGAAGGACTTGAAGGAGAAGAAAGAGAATTACAAGCAGCTATAAATAATACAGTATCAAGAGTTCACCAAGCAATGGAAGCTTTTATACATAATATGAACACAATACATTCAAGAGGTGGAAACCAAGTTGTATTTAGTTCAATAAATTATGGAACAGATACATCACCAGAAGGAAGATGCATCATCAGAGAAATACTTCTTTCAACTGATAGAGGAGTTGGAAATGGAGAAACTCCAATATTCCCAATTCAAATATGGAAGAAAAAACGTGGTGTTAACTATGAAAAGAAAGATCCAAACTATGATTTATATAAATTAGCATGTAAAGTAACAGCTAAAAGATTTTTCCCTAATTTCATAAATCTAGATGCAACATTCAATGTACATGAAAAATGGGATGCTAAAGATCCTGAAAGATATAAATATGAATGTGCTACAATGGGTTGCAGAACAAGAGTATTTGAAAATAGACATGGAGAAAAGACATCAATTGGAAGAGGAAATCTTTCATTTACAACTATTAACTTACCAGGATTAGCAATTGAATCTGCATTAGAAGCACAAGAAAAATGTGGAGTGTCATTTGAACTTGGTAGAGGTAGCGAAGACAAAATGACTCCAGCATTTAAGAAAGCTGTTAAGAAAATATTTATGCAAAAACTTGAAGATGTTGCAGGAATTGGAGCAAGACAATTATATGATAGATATAAATTCCAATGTACAGCAGTTGCTAAACAATTTCCTATGTTGATGTCTGGACTTTGGAATGGAAGTGAAAATCTAAAACCAAATGATTCAGTTGAACCAGTATTAAAAGAAGGAACTTTAGGACTAGGATTTATAGGATTAGCAGAAGCTTTAACTGTATTAACTGGAAAACATCATGCAGAATCTGAAGAATCACAAAAATTAGGATTAGAAATAATAGGTTCATTAAAAGAAATGGTAACAGGATTTTCTGAAAGATATGATTTAAATTATTCTGTATTAGCAACACCAGCAGAAGGTTTAGCTGGAAGATTTACAAAAATGGATAAACAAAAATATGGTACAATTTTAGGTGTAACAGATAAAGATTATTATACAAATAGTAACCATGTTCCTGTATGGTATAAATGTACAGCAGAGCATAAAGCAAAAATAGAAGCTCCTTATCATGAATTAACTAGAGGTGGACATATCTTCTATATAGAATTAGATGGAGATGCAGTTCATAACCCAGAAAGTATAGAAGCAGTTGTTGATTTAATGGATAAGTATAACATGGGATATGGTAGTGTTAACCACACAAGATCTAGATGCATGAGCTGTGGATTTGAAAATGCAGATGCAAATTTAAAAGTTTGCCCAGAATGTGGAAGTGAAGATATAGATGTTATTCAAAGAATTACAGGATATCTAGTTGGAACAACTTCAAGATGGAATAAAGGTAAATTAGCTGAACTAAAAGATAGAGTTACACATATTGATGGAGATGAAAATGGAATAAAAGGTGCATAATAGGAGGAAAACAAAATGAAGATGGCAGGTTTTTACGATGAAAGCATATCTAATGGATTAGGTTGGAGAGCAGTACTTTTTGTAAGTGGGTGTCCACATCATTGTCCAGGATGTCATAATAAAATTGCACAAGATTTTAACTATGGTCAGGAATTTAATAAACAGGAAATAATTGATAGAATTTGTGAGAATTCAATATTAAAAGGAATTACAATTAGTGGAGGAGAGCCACTTTGTAAGGAAAATATAAAAGAAGTTAATGAGTTTATTGAAGATGTTAAAAAGGTAAGACCAGAATTTAATGTGTGGTGTTATAGTGGATATACATTTGAACAATTAAATGAAAGACAAGATGATGAGACTAATAGATTACTTAATAATATTGATGTGCTAGTCGATGGAAGATTTGTAGAAAGCGAAAAAAAGCCTAATTTAAAATTCAGGGGTTCTGCAAATCAGAGAATTATAGATGTACCGGAATCATTAAAGGTTCACAAAGTAATTAGTTTAGATTTATAAAAAAAATTCCAAATGCGTTTATCGTATTTGGAATTTTTTTGCAATTTTGAAAAAGTGCTGAAATATAAACATATTTGTATTCTAAATGAAATATAAATGTAAAAAATTATGTAACCTTGGAAGGATTTGAGATATTTATGTCGAATATTAATAAAAGAAAGGAACAAAATGGTAAGATATAGTGACGAATTAATTGATGAAATTAGATCTTCAAACGATATAGTTGATACAATATCACAATATGTGACATTAAAAAGAAGTGGAAGAAACTTTTTTGGATTATGTCCTTTTCATAAAGAAAAATCTCCTTCTTTTTCTGTTTCACCAGATAAACAAATATTTCACTGTTTTGGTTGTGGAGTAGGTGGAAATGTTATTCATTTTATAAGCAAAATTGAAAATCTAGATTTTAGAGAAACTATAGAATTCCTTGCTGAACGTTCTGGCATAGAATTGCCAACTTCAGAAAATGAACAATTTAATAAGAGACAGTTTCTAAAAGATAGGGTTTTCAAAATAAATGAAGAAACTGCAAAGTTTTATCATGAAAATTTATATAAACCTACATCCAAATTAGCACAAGAATATGTAAAAACTAGAAAATTAAATAATACAACTTTAAAATCATTTTTAATTGGTTATTCAGGAACTTATAATGAACTTTATAAATATTTAAAACAAAAAGAATTTACTGATGAAGAAATATTAGCTTCAAGTTTGGTAAATAAAAATGATAGAGGACAATTTATAGATAGGTTTAGAAATAGATTAATGATACCAATTATGGATATTAGAGGAAAAGTTATTGCTTTTGGAGGGAGAGTATTAGACAAATCTTTACCCAAATATATAAATTCACCAGAAAATATTGTTTATTCTAAAGGAAGAAATTTGTTTGGACTAAATATTGCTAAAAAGGGAAATTTGGATAAGATTGTAATAGTAGAAGGATATATGGATGCAATATCATTATATCAAAGAGGAATAACTAATGTTGTTGCATCATTGGGAACTGCTTTAACAGAGGCACAAGGAAGATTACTTAGAAAATATGCTGGACAAGTTATTATTAGCTATGATTCTGATGCAGCAGGACAAGCAGCTACTTTAAGAGGATTAGAAATTTTAAAAAATCTTGGCTGTGATGTAAGAATTTTGCAGATGGATGACGGAAAAGATCCGGATGAATATGTTATTAAATATGGAAGCGGTAGATTTAATTTATTGATTGATAAGGCAATTTCACTTGTGGAATTTAAAATAAAGGTTATAAAAAATAAATATAATCTTGAAAATACAAGTGATAAAATCAAATTTTTACAGGAAATTGCTAAAATTTTATTAAATGTAGAAAGTCAGATTGAATTAGAAATTCAAATAGATAATATAGCAAGAGATTATAAAATTTCTAAAGAAGCAATATATGCAGAAGTAAATAAAATTAGGTATGTGAACAAAAATAATGAGCTAGAAAATAATAAGAAAGCTAAGATAAATATAGTTAAAAGAAAAGAAAAAAATATAGACGAAAATACAATAAAAAGGGAAAACGTAATAATTTATTTACTTTTAAACAGTAATGATGATGAAAGATTGAAAATAAAAAATAATATTAGCAAAGATGATTTAAAATATGAATTAAATCAAAAAATTATAGAAAAATTATATGAATATATTGAAAATGGCAAAGAAGTTAATAATATTTTAGATGAAATACAAGATGAAGAAATTATCAATCACCTTACAAGTCTTATGGCTGATGATTATGAAATAGTAGATGTTGATAAATGTATAGAGGATATTATAAATAGTTATAATAAAGAAAGAATCATAAAGAGAAAAAATGAAATATTAATTCAATTAAATAGTGAATTACCTGAAGACAAAAGAAAAGAATTGGAAAAAGAGCTAAGTTCAATTATTATGCAGATAACTAAGATGAAATAAATAGGGGGATTATGGAATTATGGCAAAAATGAAAAAAGAAGAAACTGACATTAAAGAAACAACTAAAAATGAAAATAAAGCAAAAAAGGTTAAGGAAGAAAAAGTTGAACCAGAAAAAGTAACAGAAAAAACTGTAAAAGCCGAAAAGACTCAAGAAATAAAAGATGAAAAGCAGGTAGAAAAAGAAAGCAAAAAGTCTGGCGAAAATGAAAAAGGAAAGAAAATTAAAGAAATTAAAAAAATAGAAAATCCAAAAACTGAGGAAGAAATTGCTAATAATAAAGTATATAACATATTAAAAACAGCAAAAGATAGTGGAAAAATTACTTATGGAGAACTTGCAACACAATTAGGAGATGTAACTCCAGATCAAATTGATAAAGTATTTGATGTTTTTGAAGAATTAGGTGTAGATGTATTAAAAGATGACAGTGATGAGGAACCTGATATCGAAGACTTAGAAGAAGTTGAAGAAATAAAACTTGAAGACATGAATACTACTAGCATTGAAGGCGTAAGCGTTGATGATCCTGTTAGAATGTATTTAAGAGAAATAGGAAGAATTCCATTATTAACTTTTGAAGAGGAGTTGGATTTAGCTAAGAGAATACTTGAAGATGATGAAGAGGCTAAACAAAAATTAGCTGAGTCAAACCTAAGACTTGTTGTAAGTATAGCTAAAAAGTATGTTGGTAGAGGCATGTTATTCCTAGATTTAATTCAAGAGGGAAACATGGGACTTATAAAGGCTGTTGAAAAATTTGATTATACAAAAGGATTTAAATTTAGCACATATGCTACTTGGTGGATTAGACAAGCAATTACAAGAGCAATTGCAGATCAAGCAAGGACAATTAGAATTCCTGTTCATATGGTAGAGACTATAAATAAATTAATAAGAACATCAAGACATTTATTACAACAATTAGGACGTGAGCCATCACCTGAAGAAATAGCAAAAGAAATGGAAATACCTGTAGAGAAAGTAATGGAAATACAGAAAATTGCTCAAGATCCAGTATCTTTAGAAACACCAATTGGTGAAGAGGATGATAGCCATTTAGGAGATTTTATACCAGACGATGAATCACCAGCACCACAGGATTCAGCTGCATATACTTTGTTGAAGGAACAATTGGAAGAGGTTATGGAAACACTAACTCCAAGAGAGGCAAAAGTATTAAAACTAAGATTTGGATTGGAAGATGGTAAAGCAAGAACTCTTGAAGAGGTAGGTAGAGAATTCCAAGTAACTCGTGAAAGAATTAGACAAATTGAGGCAAAGGCACTTAGAAAGCTTAGACATCCAAGTAGAAGTAAAAGATTAAAAGATTATATGAGCTAAAAACAATTTTAAATAAAATGTAATTACTTTTTCAAAATAGATAGAGGTCTTTATTTTGTGAAAGTACATAATAAAGGCAAGGAAGGAATGAAGTAAAAAATGGATAAACAAGAAATAGAAATTGTTCCAGGAGATGGAAATATAAATATTTCTCCTGCACAAGATCATATAGGAGAGTTAATTAGTGACAATAAAAAACCAAAAAAAGAAGAGATAGTAATTCCACAACCTAAAAAGAAAGAAGAAGATGAGGAAGATTAATAATCTAAAACAATATAATGGAGTTGATTTAACAATTGTTTTGTTATATTATAGGAAAGTTCTTTGAACTTCTATAATATAAAGCATTCCACAGAAAAATTGTTATACAATTTTTCGCGGACGAACAAAGACGCGGACTTTAAAATGTCATAAATAGCGAAAATGCTAATAATGTCCGCTTTTGTTCTTTTACATTGCAACAAACTGATTGGTAAAATTATCGTATAATAAATAGTAAATATGATAAAAATTTGATATTTATTGTATGTGTTTGGATATTTTTTCTATTATATAAAAAAAATAATTGACAAAAATAAAAATAGCAAGTATAATATTATCTGTCATGGCGAGATAGCTCAGTTGGCTAGAGCAACTGGTTCATACCCAGTAGGTCGAGAGTTCGAGCCTCCCTCTCGCTACCACGATTGGAGATAAATATTCTCCGAAATTGAGGTGTACGTTGACTTCTGTAGTCGTCACCTCTATTTTTTTTACTTATTTTTGAATGTGTCAGTTGGATACTTAAAACAAAATAAATTAATTTACTGATATCAACTATCCATAGTATTTCTGCCGAATCTATAAAATTTTTTCAAAAAAACTTGAATATTTTTTAACTTATTGTATAATATATAAAGTAAGAGTAATTCGTTCGCCGAGTAAATTACGGGTCGATAGTTTATCTATTGGCAGTATGCATTGACATATGGGATAACGTAATCGGGGGAATTACTCTTCTTTTTATGTACTTAAATATAATAATGATGGAAATCTCTTAAACCATTCTATTGGTGGATAAAATTTAATTCCATATCCTATAAATTTACCTTTATAATTCCAAATATTAGATTTTAATTTTAAAACATATTCCCATTCTTGACTAGTATTATATTTAATGGCTTGCGCAAAAGAACTACAGCAGACATCAGCTAATTGTAATAAGTTTCGATCACGATTATCAATAAATTTAACAATATTTATACATTTAATATTTATGTGATGATATTTCCTCTTAGAAGTAAGCTCTTTTCTTAAAGTTTCATTTTTATTCTTATTATTTTCATTTCTTGTACTTATATAAATATTACATTTAGCATTGTTTTTATCTATATATGAAGTGACTCTTTCGATTAAATAACTCATAAAATATGGATATATATCTGTAGTTTTTAATTTTTTTATTTCAAAAGTATTTATAGCAACATGAATTATTTTAAAATTTTCAGAAATTAATTCATATATAATTTGAATTTTTTTATCATATTGTAAAATCCTATTCCAATGTAATTGGTCTTTCCTATTCATATTCATAATTTGTTTTATTTTTACTATTTTATTTGAAAGAGTTAAATCGTATTTTTTAGGGACGATTATGGCAGTGAGTATAAACCATTCACTACCTCTACTTATTCCCTCATCGCCACTTTCATCAATATAAACATTATATTCTTCCATTTGATGTTTCTCCTAATCTATTTTTTTTATATTATGAGGAAGTTCTCTGAACTTCTATAATATAAAGGATTCCACAGAAAAATTATTATACAATTTTTCGCGGACGAACAAAGACGCGGACTTTAAAATACCATAGATAGCGAAAACATTAATAATGTCCGCTTTTGTTCTTTACACCTGCAATTGTGCAGATGACTTTTTCTATAATTTCTATTTTTATTTTCTTAGGATTATATATTAGAACTTGATGTTTTGAATTAGAAAACATAAGTTCTAATAAAATCGATAACTATATTGTAAAGCAGCACTTTAGAAATGTCAAACTATTATTGAATATTGAAGAAAAAATTTAAAAAGAATTAATTTTAGAAAAATCCAAAAACAAAAATATTCGAATATTTTTTTTGGAAGAGTTTAGAAAAAGAAAATTAAATGCTGAAATTAAATAAGTAAATGGTTTCACTATATTTTTTTTCATTTTTGAATAATCTTTTTTTATGCAGAGGATGCAGAATAAATGTAAGAGGAACGGAAACAGTTTCAGTGAACAGGGACAGTGTCAGTGGAACGGAGATTTTGACACTGCCTTTGTTTCTCTGATACTTAAAACAAAATAAAAAAATAGTATAATTTTTAAAATTATACTACTCTTTATGTTTTTAAAATTAATTATTTTGCTGATGTTGGGTGAACACTAACTTGTTTTTTGTCTTTACCTAATTTTTCAAATTTTACTATTCCATCAGATAAAGCAAATAATGTGTCATCACTACCTTTTCCAACATTTGTACCTGGATGAATATGTGTTCCTCTTTGTCTAACTAATATATTTCCGGCTAATACAAATTGTCCATCAGCTCTTTTTGGACCTAAACGTTTTGATTCACTGTCTCTACCGTTTTTTACACTACCTTGACCTTTTTTATGTGCCACTTCAATTCACTCCTTTCACATATTTTTATGTCGATTTATAATTATCACATTTATTATTCAGCTTTTTTTGTAGCTGTTTTTGCATCTGGTTTTTCTTCTTTTTCAGCTGTTGTTTCTGCTTTTGCAGTAGGTAATTTAATTCCAGTAATTTCTACTTTTGTATATGGTTGTCTGTGACCTTGTGTTCTTCTATAATTCTTTTTAGCCTTATATTTGAATACAAGAATTTTTTTACCTTTACCATGAGAAACTACTTTACCTTCAACTTTTATACCTTTAACATAAGGATTTCCAACTTGTACATTTTTGTCATCTGATACTAAAACAACTTTATCAAAAGTTACTTTTTTTCCTTCTTCAGTATCTAATTTTTCAAAAAATACAACATCTCCTTTTGTTACTTTGTACTGTTTTCCACATGTTTCAATAATTGCGTACATTTAAGTACACCTCCCTTTTTTGTATACTCGCTAATCCTTAAAGATGGGTAGTTAAGTAAATTAACATTTATGGAACCCTAATTAAGCGGATTACAGTTACATATTCTAACATAGAGTAAGAAAAAAGTCAACAAAAACATTTTTTTTCAATTGACTTTGAAATAATTTTAATATATCATTTTAAAAGATTGAAAGAAAGGAGATAGAATTTTGGAAAGTAAAAAGACTTATATTATTATAGGAATAATTGCTATTATAATATTTATAGCTATTACAGCAGTCATATTATTGGATGGTGGCAATTCAAAAAATGAGGCTGAAAACGTAAGTGCAGAAAATGAAACCAATCTAACTACAACAGATCAAAATACTGTAGATAGTGAAAACGAGACTGACGAAAATACAAATAGTGTAAAGGAAGATGAGGCTAAAGTAGATTATGAATCTGCTGCCAAAGAGCAAATGGCAGACCCTAAAAAGGGTGAGACAATTGCAGTAATGCATGTAAAAGGATATGGAGATATTACATTTAAGTTTTTTGATAAAAAAGCTCCAAAGGCAGTTGAAAACTTTTTACAACATGCAAAAGATGGATATTATGATGGCGTAAAATTCCATAGAGTTATGGAAGAATTTATGATACAAGGCGGAGATCCAAAAGGTGATGGAACTGGAGGAGAAAGTATTTGGGGAAAAGGCTTTGAAGAAGAAATAGATGATACTTTAGTTCCATATAGAGGAGCTCTATGCATGGCAAGTGCAGGAGTAGGAACATCTTCATTAGGAAGTCAATTCTTTATTGTTCAAGCTAATTATGATGAATCTAGTGCAGAATATTTAACAAGTCAAGGATATGGAGAAGATTTAAAGGAACAATATAAAAAATATGGAGGAAATATAGTAAGTTTATATAAGAGCTATACTGTGTTTGGACAAGTAGTAAAAGGAATGGATGTAGTTGATAAAATTGCTAAAACTAAAGTTAAAGAAAGTGATACAGGAGAAATGTCAGTACCTGTTGAAGATGTAATAATTGAATCAATTGATGTTAAAGAACAAAAATAAAAAAATAGATAATATCAACCTAATTTGTTATATAAAAACTTAACAAGTTGGGTTGACTTTTTTATATAATAGGAAAATTTTACTTTCCTATTATATAAAAAACTTACATTGCACAGAAAAATTGCTAAAGCAATTTTTCGCGACAACAAATCTTTACGCTTCTTTGAGACCTTAAATATAAGTAGAAAGAGTTAAAAAATAAAAAAAGGTCTCACGAAGCGAGATTTGTTATATTATAGGAAAGTTCTCTGAACTTCCTATAATATAAAGCATTCCACAGAAAAATTGTTATACAATTTTTCGCGGACGAACAAAGACGCGGACTTTAAAATATCATAAATAGCGAAAATGCTAAAAAATATAAGTTTTTCTTGTATAGAAGCTTGCATATTAGCCTAAAGTGTGTTAAAATAATCAACGTTAAACCTTACTCATATTTAATATATGGGTTATATATCCAAAAGGAGGTGTAAATAATGAATAAATACGAAAGCATAATCATTATTAATCCAAGTTTAGATGAACAAGGAATTAAATCAATTATAACTAAGTTTACAGATTTAATTAATAGTGATGGAAAAGTAGAAAATGTAGACGAAATGGGGTTAAAAAAATTAGCTTATGAAATACAGAAAAAATCAGAAGGATATTATGTTGTATATACTTTTGAATCTAATCCACAATTAATCGCAGAATTAGAAAGAGTCTATAGAATAACAGATGGCATAATGAAATTTATTACTGTAAGAAAAGATTAAAAAAAATATTAAGGAAAACCTTTAATATAGAAAGGTGGAAAAAATGAACAAAGTTGTATTAATGGGAAGATTAACAAGAGATCCTGAAACAAGGTATACACAAACAAATAATACTCTAGTTGCTTCATTTACATTAGCAGTTAATAGAAGATTTGCTAGACAAGGAGAAGAAAGACAAGCTGATTTTGTTCCAATTGTTGCATGGAGTAAAACTGGAGAATTTTGTAGTAAATATTTTAAAAAAGGTCAACAAGTTGGCGTAATCGGAAGAATACAAACAAGAAATTGGGATGATGATCAAGGTCAAAAACACTATGTTACAGAAGTAATAGCAGAAGAAGCTTACTTTGCTGATAGTAGAAAAGACGGTGCAGGAGAAAATTTTGAAAATACTTTTGGAACAGCAGTTTCAGAAAGCCAAGAATTTCAAGTTTCTTCAGATGATGATCTACCATTCTAAAATTTAGAAAGGATTGGGGGTTATAAGATATGGCTGATAATAAGAAAAACAAGAAAAATAATAGAAACAATAATATGGATGATGATTTCAATCCAAAGTTCAGAAAAATCAGAAAAAAAGTTTGCCCATTATGTGGAGATAAAAACTTTGAATTAGATTATAAAAATGCTGAACAATTAAGAAAATTTATTAATGATAAAGGTAAAATATTACCAAGAAGAGCAACAGGTGCTTGTGCAAAGCATCAAAGAGAAATTACATTAGCTGTTAAAAGAGCAAGACATATTGCTATTTTACCTTATACAGAGGACTAATAAAAAAAACGTTTGAAATTAATTTAGAAAAATTTCAAACGTTTTTTTATATAATAGGAAAGTTCTCCGAACATTCCTATTATATAAAAGCTTTGCTAAAAATTCACACAAAATTTCTAAAGAAATTTTTGCGGCGAACAATGGACGCAAACTTTAAAATGTCATATATAGTGAAAATGTTAAAAATGTCCGCTTTTGTTCTATAATAGGAAAGTTCTACTTTCCTATTATAGAATAAATTTACATTCCACAGAAAAATTACTTTAGTAATTTTTCGCGGACGAACAAAGACGCGGACTTTAAAATGTCATATATAGTGAAAATGTTAAAAATGTCCGCTTTTGTTCTATAATAGGAAAGTTCTACTTTCCTATTATAGAATAAATTTACATTCCACAGAAAAATTACTTTAGTAATTTTTCGCGGACGAACAAAGACGCGGACTTTAAAATGTCATATATAGTGAAAATGTTAAAAATGTCCACTTTTGTTCTATAATATGAAAGTTATTTATTAAAATTTGAAATGGTATTTTTAAATTCATCAATTGTAATTTTGTTTTCTTCCATCATGTATTTACCAAGAGAGATAAGTTGATTTATATTTTTACCAAAAATACTCTGATATGCAGCATTTTTGTCATCAGGATTTTCTTGTGCATATTTTGCTCCTTCAGTAGTTACATAGTGGTAAACTGAATAGAATAAATAATAATAATTATCTGTATCAGGGTATTTTGCTGAATATTCATCTAAAATTTGAACATAGTTATCAGCATCGATAATACGGGATTCTAAAGGTGTATAAGATGAAATAACTGTATCAGAATCAGGATTTTCTAGTAAATGACTATCGGAATTTGTACCAAATATTGAGGTAGCAAAATTTAAAATATTATATCTAAATATAATTATTAAGATAGATGAACATATAACTAAAAAAACTATAAAAAAATTTATAAGATGCTTATGAATTTTTTTTTGCTCAACTGTTGTATGTTTGCTTAATTTAAATATTTTTTTATAACATTTTTTACAATATCCAAAAGAATTAACTTCTGTATATTTATTGCATTTCAAACAATGATTTTCCATAGATTAAATCATTCCTTCCCAAAGAAAAAACTAAGATTGGCTAAATTTATTGTAAAATAAATTTAGTGCAATCTTAAAATTTTATTTCTTTTTCAAAGTGACTGTAATTACACTACCTTCTGCTACAGAAGTACCAGCATTTACACTTTGCGACACGATTTTGCCTGAACCTTCAACAGAAATATTTAAATTTAGAGCATTCAAAGAATTTTTTGCTTGTGCTGCTGTTTTTCCTTTTAAATCTGGAACTTTTACTTTTTTCTTTTCAGCTCCCTTTGTATATAGACAGATAATTGAACCTGTTTTTAAAGAAGTACCTGCTACAGGGGTTTGAGAAACTACTGTTCCGTCAGAACTATCTGATGATTTCATTACAACTTCAAAACCCGCATTTTCCAAAGTTTTCTTTGCTTCTGATAGAGTTTTAGAAGTAACAGAAGGAATTGAAGTTAATTTTTCCTTAGTTTTTGTTGTTTTTGTAGATGTTATACCTAAATGTGGTAAAACTTCAGATAAAATTTTTGATGCTACCGGTGCACAAACTGTACCACCATGATAACTACCAGCAGGTTTATTTATAACAATTAAAACTGCAACTTCAGGGTTTTCAGCAGGTGATATTGCAACAAATGATGAAGAATATCCTTCTTCAGGATGACCTACAGGTGGCTCAGATGTACCACTTTTTCCACCTACTGTGTATCCTGCAACAGTAGCACTTTTTCCTGTACCTTCTGTAACTACAGAATGCATTAAATCTTTTATTTTATCAGAAGTATTTTTTGAGATTACTTGTCTAACTTTAACTGGCTCAATTTCGGTAACAACACCAGTATCAGGATTTACCATTTTGCTAACTATACGTGGTTGCATTAAGTCACCACCATTGACGCAAGCAGAAACAGAAGTAATTAGTTGAAGTGGTGTGATAGTAAATCTTTGCCCGAAAGACATTGTGGCAAGTTCAAGTGCGTTACATTTATCATAATCATAGAAGTATCCACTTGCTTCACCTGGTAATCTGATATTAGTTTTTCCTAATAATCCAAAACCTTCTAAATATTTATAAAATCTTTTTTTACCAATACGTTGTCCTAATTGTATGAAAGATGGGTTACATGAGTTTTCAAGTGCACCACGAAGTGATAATGAACCATGTGAACCACGATACCAACATGAAATAGGAATTCCATTAACTACATATGTATGATTACAATGAAAATCACCTTTGGTGTCGGTTTCAACTAAATTTTCCTCTAAGGCGATTGATGATGTAATAATTTTAAATGTAGAACCTGGCTCATAACCATTTGAAATAGGCTTATTACGCCACATTTGGAATAGTGCGGTATTTTTTTCAGCAGAGGACATTTTATCCCATTTTTTCTTAAGTTCATCAGTGTTTGGAGTATAAGGATCATTTAAGTTATATGTGGGATAACTTGCTTCGGCTAGAATATCGCCAGTAGATGGTCTCATGATAATAATGCATCCACCTTTAGCTTTATTTTCAACGATAGCTTGTTCAAGATATTTTTCAGCAATTGATTGTACTTCTGCATCTACAGTAAGATATAAATCCATACCATTTTGAGCAGGAACATATTGTTCATTTTCATCAGAAATTGCTTGCTTATTAACATTTGTTGAAGTAACAATTCTTCCTGGAGTACCAGAAAGTTCATCATTCCATGAATTTTCAATTCCATCAATACCTGTATCTGTACCATAAAAACCAATAATATTAGAAGCTAAGTTATTATATGGATACGTTCTTTTAGAATCTTCATCTATATTAATTCCAGAGGAAATATCATTTTCTTCCATCCAAGCATTTAATTTATCTACTTTTTCTTGTTCAACTCTTTTAGCAATAGTTATGTTAGAAGATTTTGATGTGGTGATAGTTTCATAAATTTCCTCATATTTTAAATCAAAGATTTCTGAAAATCCTTGTGCTAAAACTTCATTTGGAACTACAGAACTATCTTTATATAAAACTTCACCTTTACTGATACTAATTGTATCAACAGGGGAACTTATTGCCAAAATGTGATTAGTAGAATCATATATTGTGCCACGTTTACTTGCAATAACATGACTTTTTGTTTGCTGTTTATATGCACTTTCTTTATATTCTGGACCTTTTACGAACTGAATATAACCAATCCTAACTATTAGAACCAAAAAAACTAAGAAAAATATAACCATTAGTGCTATAGAACGAATGGCAAATTGTCTTTTGTTATTAAAACCATAATCATTTTTCTTCCTAGGGATACGTTTTTTAGCTATGATAATCACCTCTTTTGTACGCATTATTTTACATAGATATTTTATAATATAGAAAAGTAAAAATCAATATGATATAATATAAAAAGGTGGTATAGGGATGAACTTATTTGATAAAACAAAGTTAATAATGAAACAAAACAATATTAGTGCAAATAAAAACTTGGGTCAAAATTTTTTAATTGATGAAAATATTGTAAATCAAATAGTAGAAGCTTCAGACGTAGGCAAAGATGATATGATAATAGAAATAGGTCCTGGATTAGGAACATTAACAGAAAAATTATTGGAAAAAGCGGGACGCGTAGTATGTATAGAGTTAGACTCAAAAATGATAGGTATATTAAATAAAAGGTTTAGTCAAAATAAAAATTTTGAATTAATTAATCAAGATGTATTGAAAACTGATTTAAAAAGTTTAATAAAAAATAATAGAATTAACAGTATAAATAAAGTTAAAGTAGTGGCAAATTTACCATATTATATTACGACTCCAATAATTATGAAACTATTAGAAGAAAAATTAGATATTGATAGTATAACTGTAATGGTACAAAAAGAAGTTGCAGAAAGATTAGCAGATAAACCAGGTGGAAAGGAAGCTAGTAGTATAACTTGTACAATTTGGTATTATTCTGAACCTAAAATTGTATTAGATGTTCCTAATACATCTTTTATTCCAAAACCAGAAGTACAGTCAGCCGTAGTAAAATTTGATATATTAGAAAATGCGAGAATAAAGGTTGAAAATGAAGAACTATTTTTTAAAGTAATTAAAACAGCATTTATGCAAAAAAGAAAAACTTTGGTAAATGCTCTGGTAAATGGAAAAATATTTGAAAATAGAGAAGAAGCAGTAGAATGTTTAGAAAAAATTGGAATTGATGAAAAAATTAGAGGAGAGAAATTGACTTTAGAACAATATAATGACATATGTAATAGTTTAATAGCGAAGGGCAAAAATATATAATTATATTATAAATAAGAAAATAAGATATTAACAAATCGCAGAAAAATCTGGGGTTTGTTTTTTTATATTATAGGAAAGTTCTCTGAACTTCCTATAATATAAAGCATTGCACAGAAAAATTGCTTTTGCAATTTTTCGCGGACGAACAAAGACGCGGACTTTAAAATGTTATAAATAACAAAAATGATAATAATGTCCGCTTTTGTTCTATAAAAAAACTTACATTGCACAAAAAAATCTAGTATAGTTTGGCAATAAATGATGATATTTAAATGTACTTAATGTTAATTAAATTACATAGAATATAAATAATTCATATTCGGTATAATCCATGGGATACTTGGTTTACATAAGCTTAAAATAAGAAAAAATATTTATAAGTAATTAAAAAATAAAAAAAATGTAACAAATTTGTAATAAAAGATTGAAAAATCCCCATTTTTATCGTATAATAAAAGAGGCGTGACTATATCAAAATGATAGACAAGATTAAAAGTTATAAAAAATAAGGAGGATGTTTATATGTTAATAACAGGGAACAGAGATAGTAAGAAGATTATAGTAATTTTATTACTAATATGTCTTATATTTTCAAATTGCTTCGCATTACTATCACCCCTAAGTTTTGCAGAAACTAATGAGTTAGGAAAACAGAATACAACACAATTTATCGAAAATATAAATTATGATGTGAATTTTGTAAAAAATGATGAAATACTAGGGTATGAATATGAGTCAACAGTTGATGAAAAAGAGTTGGCAATACATATTGCAGTAGAAGTAAAGCAAGAAGGATATTTAAAAGATGGAAAAGTATTAATTGAATCTGAAAATGGATTATCTTTTAATATTCAGGAAAATAATGTAGTTAATGGAAATGTAGTAAATTTGTCAAACGTAAGTGAAGGGCAAAAGATAGATTTAGTATTACCAATTACATATAAAGAAAGAGAAGACATTGAAAATTTAAATAAAAAAATCAATTGCCAATTATTTGGTACATATGTAAATAATCTTGGAGAAGAAAAAGAAATTTATGAAAATGTTGTTCTAAGATTAATTTGGAAAATAAACACAGAATATGATATTACTTCAAATATTGAGAAATATATTCCGTATAATAATGAAAATGGAAAAGGCATAATAGTTCAGACTTCACTAAATACATTAATACCAAATTATAATTCTTATGTTGAAAGAGAAAAAATAAATATTGATGCTGTTCAATTAGAAGGATATAAAATTGAAAACTTATCTATTTCTGAAAAAAATGGTGATGAATTATTAAGTGACAAATGGAGCTATGATGAAGAGAACAATAGAATTAGCATTAGGTTAGAAAATAATAGTGAAACAATTAAGTCACAAGAATATATAGTAACATATAATTTTTCAGGAGAAGATGAAATAGAACTACCACTTAAAATAAATTCAAATGTAAGTGGAAGTATTTTTATGTTCAGAAACAATGAAAGTAAAGATATAGAAAAAGAGATAGAATACAATGTAACTAAAAAAGTTGGTGAAATAATTACTTTTGATGCTGTTTCTGATGCAGAGATGAAAATAGGAAAATTAATAGCAAATAAAATAAGTAAGCAAAATCAATATTCTCTAAATTATAATGTTCAATTAACAAGTAACATATCTTCTACAGATTTAGTAGAAGGAATTTTAATAAAAGATAATGGTGAAGAATTTATAAATAAAAAAGAAACTTTAACAAATTCAGATTCATTTTATAAATCTGTTAAAATATCAAAGGAGAACTTTGAAACAATATTAGGAACAGACGGAAGTATAAAGATACAAAATGAAGATGGAGAAATTCTAAAAGAAATAAATAAAGATACACAGTTAGATGAACAGAATAATTACAAAATTGATTTGGAAGAAAATATAAATCAAATATATATAAAAACAAGTAAACCAATGTCAATTGGTAACTTAATTATAAACATCCAAAAAGAAATAAATAATTCAGACTATAGTGCTGAACAGTTAAAAAAATTTGAAGAATTAAAAATAAAATATACAACAGGTATTTTATTTTTAAATAATATTGAAAATAAAACTGATGATATTGAAACAAAAATAAAACTAATAAAACCAACAACAAAAGCAGATTTATCTATATCAAATAATACATTAAGTACAATTGCTGAAAATAATTATGTGGAATTAGCAATAAAATTAAACAATACAAATGAAGATATTGATTTGTATGAAAATCCAAACTTTACAGTAGTTTTTCCAAGTTATATTGAAGATATAGAAATATCAAATATAGCTATTGCAAATAATGAAGATACATTCAAGATAGCAGATGCTAAAATTGATAGAGATAAAGATGGAAAAGTTGTATTAGATATTAAATTAGAGGGACGTCAAGAAGTATATAATTCAAATTATTTAACAAATGGAACAAATATAATAATCAATGCAAATATAAAATTAAATATTTACACTCCAATTAAAGAAGATAAAATAACGATGTCATATACAAACAAGAATGTTACAAGCTATGACAATAACAATCCATATTCAGAAGTAACTATTTCATATAAGGCACCAATAGGAATGGTAAGTGTAAATGAAATATCAAATTATGACAATAATGGAAGTTCAATTGTATCAGTAGCTCAAGGAAAAGTTACAGATAAAATAGAAATATTTGATTCTGCTAAAAAAGCTAAAATGAACATTTTAGTTATGAATAATAATCAGAATAATTGTAATGATATAAAAATCTTAGGAAGAGTTCCTTTTAAAGGAAATAAAGATGTAAGGACTAATGAAGATTTAGGTACAACAATAGATACAAAGTTGATTAGTAAAATAGTAGAAAATGACGAAAATTTAGCTGAGGCAACAATATACTATTCTAGCAATGGCGAAGCTACTTTAGATTTAGAAAACCAAGAAAATGGATGGACTCTAAAACCAGAAGATTTGTCAGAGATAAAATCATATTTAATAATTCCAAAGAATTATGAGATGAAACCAGGAGAAATATTAAGATATTCTTATACATTTGAAATACCAGCAAACCTAGAGCATAATGCATATATATATGGTTCATTTGCAACTATATATACAAACTTAAAAGAAGTTGCAGTAATAAATGAAATATCTTCACCAGATCTTGTAGGATTAACAACTGGAGTAGGTACTCAAATAAAAGCTCAAATAACGACTAATGTAAAGGGTAATGTTAAGGAATATGAGAAAATTAAATATACAACAGAGATAGAAAATACAGGAACAGATACAGCAGAAGATGTAAAAATAACTGTTCCAATTCCAAAAGAAGCAACATTAGCAGTAAATTCAACAATTAATACTGTAGACATGGCAAAAGGTTGGTCTTTGAAAAGTAATAGAGAATTTACTAAAACAATAAAAGAAATTAAACCTGGTGAGAAGAAGACAGTTAATTTTTATGTTCAAATAAATAAATTACCAAGTATCGAAGAATATTATGCAAATCAAAAAGGATTTTCAAAAAATTCAGATGGTACATATAGCATAATAGAAACATATAAGGATGAAAATGGAGAAACAAAGACAAATATAATTGATGTTTCAAATATACCAGAAGTAACAATAAAAACAGAGGCTGTAATAACAGCAAAAGAATTAGCCAAAGAGCTTGTTGCAGAAAGTAATGAACTTCATGTTGAAAAGGCAGAGATTGTTTCTGAAGAAACTATATCAACCCAAGAAGATATAGCTAGAGTTGGTGAAACAATAGAGGCTAAAATTGAAGTGAAAAATAATACTGATAAAACTATGGAAAATATATTAATAACAAAAGTTTTACCAGAAGGACTAAATTTTAGTGAGAGTTATATTAGAGAATATCAAAATGATGGTGTTACATTAAAGAAAACTTTTGCAAATAATTATAATCCAGAAACAAAAACTATTACTTGGAAATTAGATAAATTAGAACCAGAAAAAACAAGTATTGTTATTTGCAAACTTGTTGTTGCAAATATGAAAGATAATGTATATAAACAAACAATATCTACATATTCAACAATAGAAGCAAATGGACAAAATTACCAAGCAGGACAAGTGGATATAACTGTAGGAAGACCAAATTTAGTAGTAAAACAGCTTACTAATACGAAGAATGAATTTGTAAAAGTAGGAGATGAGCTACAATACGTATTTAATGTTGAAAATAAGGGTTCTGTTATAGCTAATGATGTAGTAGTAAAAGATTTATTACCAGATGATGTTGAAATTAAAAAATTAGTTTATACAATTGATGGTAAAGAAATTTCAAAAGTAGTAGCACAGAATGAAGATGCTGTAGTATATGGAAATTTAGAACCTGATAATAAAATGGATATTAATATTACTGTAAAAGTTAAAGATATAAATTCAAAGGAAAAAGAAATAAAGAACGTTGCTCAAATAACAGCTAAGAATGATAGTAATATTAAGTCTAATATGTTGATAAATACAATTGAAAGAACTGAAAATAATGTTAAGTTAGCTAATAGTAAAAATAGTGTTGAAGACATAGAAAAATTAAATATAAATTCAGAAAATGAAGAAATAAAAACAAGATATGAGATAAAAGGAACAGCTTGGTTAGATGTAAATGGCAATGGCATAAAGGAAAAATCAGAGGAAAGATTTTCAGGATTAAAAGTAAAATTAATTAATACAGCAAATAACCAAATTATAGCACAAGAAATTACAGATGAAAATGGAATATATGAATTTAAGAACTTAGAAAATGGAAAATATATAGCTGTATTTTATTATGATGCATCAAGATATGGATTAACAGATTATAGAAAGAATAATGTTGATACTGATGAAAATTCAGACGTTATATCAGCAATGGCAGATAATGTAAATATTGCAACAACAGATATTATTAATGTAAAAGATGGAAGCCAATCTAATATTGATATAGGTTTAATTGAAGCTAAAACTTTTGATTTGTCAATTGAAAAATCTATTTCAAAAGTAACGGTACAAACAAGAGATAATACAAAAGCATATGACTTTAATAATGAAAAACTAGCAAAAGTAGATATAAATGGAAAATATTTAAGAGATGCTATTGTGTTTGTTGAATATACATTTGAAATAGCTAATAAAGGTGAAGTTGATGGGTATGCAAAAAATATCATTGATTATTTACCTGTTGGATTAGACTTTAGCACTGAGCTTAATAAAAATTGGTATAAGGGTACTGATGGAAATTTATATACAACAGAACTAGAGAATGAAATAATACCAAAAGGCGAAAATAAAACAGTTAAATTAGTATTAACAAAGAAGATGACAGAAGAAAATACAGGAATTGTTAATAATCAAGCAGAAATATATCAAACATATAATAAGTTTGGAATTGCTGATAAAGATATAAAATCTGATAATAAAGAAAATAATAACAAATCATCAGCGGATTTAATAATAGGCGTTCAGACTGGTAATGCATTGATAAATATATCAATTGTCATAATTACATTAATAGCAACATTAGTAATTTTATTTATAGTAAATAAAACCAAAATTATTACAAAAGTCCAAATGAGAATAGAAAAGGGGGTGTAGTTTGATGAATAGCAAAAAGAAGATAATCGTTTCAATCATAATTGCAATAGTAATTATAATGTTTGCATACTTAGGATATAAAGTAAAAGGACAATCTACAAATGAAATGATTTCTCAAGATGACAGCTTACCTGCTAGTTTTCCATATTTACAGCATGAGACATTAATAAATGATCCTTATATATTCTGCTGTGGTAGAGGAATTGCGTTAATTGGTGATGCGAGAACTGTAGTAAGATCAGGAGATAAAAGTCAGTCAGAACCTTACTTGACTGCAAAAGATATTGGAAAAAAATTATTTAGTGAAACAAAAGATGCAAGTGGAGATGTAACGTCAGATAATTTTTCAAATCCGTATTCAGCAACTACAAACTATACTTATGGATATTATAAAGAATCAGAAAGAAAAATTGCTTTACCAATAGAAGCATACATCTTAGCTGAAGCTTCAGAAAACGTACCTTCACAAGGAAGTGACTTATACAATGTTACTAATAGGGAATATACAGACAATATAGAAGATGCTTATTTTTATAACATAGGTGGAACGACAATATTTGGTGTAAATATTGACGAGGAATCAGGAGAACCTCAGGAATTTGTTGTTAGAGATGAAGATTCAGGTAAATATTATTATGTAGAAATAACTAATAGTGGAGAATTCCTTCCATATACATATGTTCAATATGCGTGGTGGAAAACACCAGCAGGAGGAAGTACAGATAAAGTTCAATCTACACCTTTCTATAGAGAAGCTGAAGCTTTTCAAAGATACATAGAAAAAGTTGCAAAAAGAGATGAAAAGGGTGAGATGGTAAAAGAGAAAAAAGAAGTTACTGTAAATGGAAAAACTGCTACTGTTACTGCACCAGTAATAGATTACAAAGTAGTAGGAAATTACAGTGAAGCGGAAGTTTACTATGACAGAGATGAAGAAAAATATTTAATAGGACCATTAAAAATAAATTATTATGAAGAATCAGTTACAACAGAAAGAGGAACAGTTGATTTTTCAGGTATAACAAGTGTATCAATAGAAACAAATTTAGGAACATTACAAAATGAAAATTGGTATTTTAAATTTACGGATAGACTACAAGATGACAAAGCAGTATTCCCACATAATGGAGAAGAATTTTATATTGTAATGGATTATATAGATGATGTTAGATATATAAGAGATATAAAATTTGACTTTAGATATATGAATGCTGGAGGAGAATATAGCTCATTAAAAGGTGAATATTTCAAAGCAAGTTGGGAACCAGAATCAAAAGCAGTTTGGTGTGATGAAGGTGCTCAAAGTTGCCCATGTGGAGGTAATCATACAAGTGCACAATATGATGCAAATGGAAATTTGACTTGTGCTGGTGGAGCTAAAAAATGTTCACATGGATATTTCCATAATCACATAGTAAAATGGAAATATTGGTTAGAATTAAAAAAATTAGAGCCATCAACATCACAACCTTTAGCAGAAGCTTATCTTGGTGCAAGATGGTATGAAACAGCAAGTTATTCTTTCCCTGCTGGTTTCAAAATAGAATTAACAATACCAATGGCAGGAGAAGTTTGGATAGATATAGAACCTGACAAGATGAATGTAGATAAAGTAAATGGTACAAGGCAAGATGGAGAAAAAGGATATAAAAATGCAGAAGTATACATTTATAAAGTATACAAGGGAAAATTAGGAAAAGTTGTAAAAAGAGAATTAGCTGATGTTTATGCTGAAGATAATATAACTAAAATAAATTATCCAATTTATACAGACGAAAATGGATATTATAGCATACCAAATATTAATGTACCTGGTTCATCAGATGAAGAAAATGATGATTATGATGTATCATATGATGTTGAATTTAAATATGATGGTCAACATTATGAAGCATCACCAGCATTAGTAACTGCAAATGGAATTGCACAAACTTATATTAATGCATCAAAAGAAGAGAAAAAAGCATATGAAAAGGATTCATTAGCTTCAGAAGATGCAACAGTAAGAGATAATTACAATAAAAAATTTACTAGAATCTATGGACAAGAAGCAATTGACCAAAATGGAAACACTAGAGGATTTTCAAGTAATGGTACAGATGCATTAAATTTAGATTATACATCTACAGAATTTTCAATACCAGGTAATGATAATACAAGAAGAAAATCATCATTAGTTGTATTAGATGGAAATGAACATATAATAGAACAGTATAAGATGATTGCAACAACTGGAAATACTGGAATTTATTTCCCAGTAAATCATAAAATATCTTTAAAGAATGCAGATGATGTAAAACAACTAAGTGTAGTGAAAAATGATGATGAGACTATTGTTACATATAAGACTATTTATGATTACATGCAACATATAAATTTAGGAGTAAAGAAAAGAGAAAAATCTGATTTATCAGTTTTTAAAGATTTATATAAGGCAAATATAATAGTTAACGAAAAGGAAGTTACAAAAACATATAATAAATATAAAGATGTTGAAGAAGAAGAAAATAAAGATGCATTAAATATACAAATAGAAGCATGTAGAATTGGAAAATATACAATAGGATTATATAGTTCTGATTATGAATATAGATCTACTGTATATAATACTAGTGAGGAAGTTGTAAAAAATATAAAACAGGATACAGAATTAAAAGTTTATTTAACTTATAGGATTGCAATTAATAATGAAAGCCAAGCAGAAAATGGATTAGATGCAACAATTAATTGCATAGATGATTATTATGATACATCATTTACATATGTAGGAACAGATATAAAAGCAAATATACTTGATGATGATCAAAATAGAATAAGTAAAGTAGTTGCAGAGAGACCTTATTATAGAATTGTAGGAAGAGACGTGACACCAGAATATACATATTGGTCTGATGGTATGGAAAAATTTAGTTGCAATGATACAAAAACAAATGTAAATGATAGTTATAAAAAATTAACAATAACAGCTTTTGAAAATACTAAATTAAAAGCTGGGGAACAACTTGAAATGTTTATAACTTTTGAAGTTGACCAAAATGGTTATAAAAACACAACTGATAGACCAAACTTATTAGGTGAAAAGAATAATGTTGCAGAAATTTCTAATTATTCAATATATTATACAGATGGAAGAGTTGCAGGAATAGTAGATCAAGATTCTGCTCCAGGTAATATAGACTTAAATAGAAATGTAAAAGAATGGTATGAAGATGACACTGAAAGTGCACCAGCAACAAACATTATATTATATCAGTATAATAGAGAAATAAACGGTAATGTTTGGGAAGACAATGAAACAGAAAAACTTTTATATAATCAAAAAGTTGGTAATGGAATATTAGATGAAGGCGAAAAAGGTGTTGAACATATTGATGTACAATTAGTAGAAAAAATAAAAATAGATGATGTTGAATATGAAAAAATATGGACAGAAGATGATTTTACAGATTTATCTGAAGAAGAAAAGCAAATGTTTAAATTAAAGGATATTGAAACAGATGAAAATGGAAATTATAATTTAAAAGGAATTTTAGCAGGAAACTATGTAGTAAGATTTAAATATGGCAATAAGGAATCAAATATTAAATATAATGGTCAAGATTATAAAAATACTGCTTATCAAGCTAATATGACTAATGAAGATGGAAGTTCTACATTAAATAATGAATGGCAAGATTTAAAGACTACTCAATTAAATAATAGTAGAGTTTCAGATGCTAGAGATTATGAATTGCAAAGAATGAAGGTAATTGCATATTCTAAAAATATAAACAATAGTATTGGAACAGTTTTAGAAAGTGCAGATCAGATGGTAAATCATGATGAATTAATTAATAATACACAAATGGTTGCTAATACTGCTAAATTGAATATTGAAATAGAACATCAAGATTTTATAGATTATGGAACTGTTAATAAAGTAAACGGAATTGAACAATATACGTATACAGTTAAAAATATAGATTTCGGATTAGAAAAGAGATCAGAAACTATTATAGAATTAGATAAGAAAATATCAAAAATAACATTATATAAAAATGATGGAACTGAAGAAATTCTAAGTGTTACATTTAATCCAGATGGTACAATTAATAAAGAAGCAGAAGGAAATATTAATATGACTAAATTGACTCATGTAGATGAACAAGATACTATTCAAGGGTTGGAATATGTGCCAGTGGAAAGTGAATACTTAAATGGAGCTAGATTATTAGTTGAATATACAATACATGTAAGAAATAATTCAGAGGTTGATTGGACAGGAAAAATAAGTAGCTTTAATACAAAACAGGAAATCCTTGATGAAGTTGCAAAATTAGAAAAAGCTTATGAATATGTATCTGGTGAATTTATTGAATATGGAAATTATGTTGGACTAAATTATTATAATAACAAGAATAATGATACAGATAAAATAGTTGAAACAAAAATTGAAAAAATAATAGATTATATTGATAATGATGCAGCAGCCGATGAAGAGAAAAATCAATTAATTGAGGATAGTAGCTGGACTGAAATTTCTCAAGAAGAATTAGAAAATGGAAAAATGCTAGACAGTAAGGTATATTCAAATGTTGATGGAAAGATTGTATTAGCAGATTCAAAACAAAGAAAATATAATCAAATTTTAGTATCAGAAGGTGAAGAATATAATCCAAGTGCTATAACAAAACTTGTACCAGAAGCAGCATCTGAAGGATTAAATAGAAAATCTCGTGGAGAAATAAGAATTGTTTTGACAAAACAATTAGATCAAAATACACACCCACAAGATGCATATAATAATATTGCAGAAATATTAGAATATTCTAATACAGCAGGAAGAAGAGACAACATGGTTGTACCAGGAAATGCAGAAATTGCTAGAGGAGAATATGCAGCAGCTGTTGGATATCAAAGAGGAGAGTTATTAACTGATTATAATGGCGCCAAAGAGGTTATGGTAAATGGCGGAATTGTACATTTGAACGGAGAAAGGGATACAGATGCTCCAAGCTTTGTTACAATTTCTGAACCTACAGGTATATCAATTAGAGAATATAATAGTAGAAATGTTTATCCAATTATTTTATTAGTAAGTGGAATAGTGTTAGCTTTAGGAATTATTGGCTTAAAGAAAAAATATAAGAAATAACATTTATTAAGTGATTACTGAAATATTAAATAAAGGTTTTAAGGATAAAAAATATATAATTGGAAAATTGGTATTATTGTATGATAATTACCACAAAAAAGGGACACATTGTGTCTCTTTTTTGTATTATAGGAAAGTTCTCTGAACTTCTATAATATAAACCATTCCACATAAAAATTGTTAAACAATTTTTCGCGGACGAACAAAAAAGCGGACTTTAAAATGTCATAAATAGCGAAAATGTTAATAATGTTCGCTTTTGTTCTATTTTGAAAATGTAACAAAAATGTAATATAAGCCTCGATATTTAGAAAATTAATGTATTAGAGCTTACGGAATTATGCAGAATGGAAGACTTCAAAAGCTTGAAAATGTTGAAAATACTGAATTTGAGACTTGATTTTTAATATATTTTTTTTATTATTAAATTGTATAACTATAGATGTAAGGCTTATCGTTGGAAAATAATTATAAATTTGCATTGTCAAAATTTAAAAATTTTTCAACAAGATTATTGACTATGAAAGGAATGAAAAAATATGAGCTATACAAATAATAAAAAAGTAAAAGTGCAAAAAATGAAACTGGTTATAGAAATATTGTTAGTAATGTTTTTAGGAATAACGATGCTAGTTTTAGAAAATTTAGATAAAGTAAGACAAAATGAGATAGCAAGTTATTCAAATGCATTACAAGAGAAAATAATAGAATCTAGAAATTATGGGACAGTAACAAAGGTTTCAAGTGATAGTGGGAATACAGTAAATAGGGGCAATAGTGAGGTACAGCCAATAGCTGGTGTTATTCCACAATTTAATTTAATTGTTAATAAAATAAATTCAGATACAGGAGAACCTATAGAAGGAGTAATATTTGATTTATCTTATTATGAGCATGTATCAAAACCAGCAATGTTGTCTGCATCTGAAATCCAAGACAATGATGAGGAATTATTTATTGATTCTGGAGAAACATATTATGATGGTCAAGTATATTGGTTTGGACTAAGAGTAGAAAAAGAATATACGTTAACAGAACAATTTAGAAATGGCTGCTTAAGTAAAAAAGATGAAATAAAATTTATAGTTCATTATAATTATGAGGAGCACAAATATGAAGTTGAAATCACGAGTGATAATTCTGTAGATGTAGAAGTTGACCAAAACAATATTATTTTTAATATATATAATACACCTTCATTAAAAATATTTAAACATGATGAAGAAGGAAAGCCTTTGGCAAATGCAAAATTTTCTATAACAGATATGTCTGGAGAAGCGGTATTAGATAAACATGGAAATGAAATAGGTGAAATAGAAGAAATATATGGAGAAAAAATAAGAGTATTTACAACAAATAAAAATGGAATAATTTCACTTAACCTTTTACCAGGAAAATATAAAATAGTAGAAGTACAAACACCAGAAGGTTATTATACACCACAAGATGAGAGAGAAAAGATAATAGAAATAAAAGAAGAAAAAGTTGGAGAATTTGAAGATTACTATGTTTATGAACCAAGAAGTATAAGTACATCTAAAATTAATAAAGCAATAGATTTTAATGAAATACATGTGGAAGATGTAATTATGACAAGAGAAAAAGAAATGGCATTTATTATTAATATGATGAAAGATTTAAAAATAGATGGAAAATATACAACATCAGGGAAAGATATAAATATAAAATTAAGTGAAAATGCTAAGTACGATGCAGTTGTGATTAAAACTTCATCAGATGGATATATTGATAAAGTATTCAAAATAACAATAGATGGATATATTGAATTAAATGAAATAATAGAAACAGAAAACCAAAATTTGATAGTAATTGGAAAATTTGATGGTACTATGCATATACCAAAAGAAGAAACTGCAGAAGGAAAAGATATTATATTAGAAGGTTTAGAAGAAGGAAGTGATTTTGTTATATCATATAATAAAGAAGGAAAAATAAATTACGTAAAAGATATAACTATGGATGATAACTTATATATAGATGATATATATGAAAATTCACAAAATGGTTGTTTAATAAAGTATCAAGTATACGAAGATGTATACGGAGATATAGATTCTATTACGATACCAGCAGAAAAAACAGCCGATAAAAAAGAAATAAAAGTTGAAAATATAGAAAAATCTATAATAGTAAATTTTAATCAAAATGGGGAAATAGTAGATGCTTTTTCTCTAGATACGGGAAATTCATATTTTTATGAAATCATGTGGTTAGAAGATGGTTTTATTAGGTTTTATGAAATAGCTAATTCTGAAAAATTAGTTTTTGATGAAACACAAACAAAAAGTGGAGAAAAGATAGAATTATATAATGTATCAGATGCAATTATAAAATATGATAAAAAAGGAAAAGTGGAATGGGTAACTGCATTAAAAACCCCTGAAGGGAGAATGGAAAAAATAGGGAAAGTATCTGATGGATATCTAGCTTATGGAATAGGACAATATTATATATATATTCCTGATGAATTTACAGTAAAAAATGAAGAAATTTCTATAGAAGAAGACGATGATGGAGAAATAAAATTTGTATTAAAAATTACCAATACAGGTAAAGTAGAATGGATAAAAAATATAGAGAATTTATCTTATATAGAACCAGAAAATTGTGTAGATATATATGAATATAAAAATGAATATTTATTATCAAATATACAAAATGATACGGGAATATCGGAACTTTCAATAGATTTTCAACCAGAAAAATCTATAAATTTGGATTATTTATTAATAAGTAAATCTGAATATGGTATTAGTAAACAAACAAAAGTGGATGTATTAAATAAAAAAGCAACTGGTGCTAATGTTGAGATAGATAAATTAGATTCAGTTACAAAAGAACCTATAGGCAATGCAAAATTTAATTTAAAATATAATAGTGATATTTATAAAGATACGACTCCACCCGCAATACCATCAGTTGGAACAAAATCAATACAGATTTCTCCAATGATATTAGAACCGGATAATAAAGAAATAAGTAAAAATTATGAAACAAATGTAAATGGAAAATTAAATTTAAAAAATTTAGAAATAGGAAAAATTTATAAATTAGAAGAATTGTATGTTCCTGGATATGTATTAGGAGAAGAAATACAATTTAAAATTAATATTGAAAATGGTGAATATACATTAGAAATATTAAAAGGAAAAGTAGACAATATAAAAATTGAGGATAATCAGATTAAATTCACGATTTATAATGAACCATCATTAAAAGTAGTGAAACATGACCAAAATGGAAAGCCATTAGCAAATGCTAAATTTACAATAAAGAATAACGAGGGTAATTATGCTACAAATGCATTGGGTAAATCAGTTGGAAAAATAGAAAATATAGATGGAAAAGAAATGCAAGTAGTAACAACTGATGAAGACGGATTAATAGGTGCAAATTTATTACCGGGTACATATGAAATAACAGAAGTCAAAACACCAGATGGATTTGAAATAGATGAATCAGAAAGAAAACAAGTAATAACAATAAATGGAAACAAAATAAACAATTTGGTAGTTGGAGAATTAAATAATATATACATAGAATATATGTTAAATTATTTAGAAGAATGCGGGAATATTTATATAATAGATGGAATTATTACTCAAGACAAAAAATTAGTATGTTCAGCTTACTTTTATGGAGAAATTGATATAAATCGTAAATATACATCTTCAGTAAAAGATATTCATATGGTAAGTAATTCCGATTTTATGGATTCGATAAATATTATTATAGATGAAAATGGGAAAATAGAAGATATACTGCAGATGTGGAATAATCAAGATTCGTCTAATGCTGGTTTATTAGGCTATATTGTTGAAGATGAAAATGAAGATTTAATTGGCTTATGTAGTTATGCTGGAACAGTAGTAATACCAAAAGAAAACACAGTTGCAAATAAAGAAATAGCATTAAATTTCGATGATGAAGAAGACAATGGCATTTTTTTAATAAAATATACTAGAGAAGGAAAAGTATATTGGGCTAGAGATATATCATACTTAAAAGAAGCAATTTATCCTGCATTTGAAATAATGAATAATGAAATTATAATTCCATGTATAATGGATAATAATGATATAGTTATACCAAAAGAAGAAACAGAATCAGGAGAACAAATAACAATAGAAAATGAAGAATATGGTGACATTTTAATAAAATATAATGAAAACGGAAAAGTAAGAGACATTGTAAAAGCTACTGAAGAATATCCACAGACGTTACAAAAAATACTTCAAGGAGATATTTGGAGAATAGCAGATGAATTGGTAACATCAAGTTGTGATATATTATTAACAATATATAATCGTAGTGATGAAAGTGGTGAACTAGTATTTAAGGGAAGTGAAACTGCAAGTGGAAAAGAAATAAAATTAAGTTATAGTTATTATAATTTTATATTTATAAAAATTAATAAATTTGGAAAGATAGAATGGGTGAAAAATTTAAGTCTTTCTGAACGTGTTGAAATTGGACCGATTAAAGAAGTTTCTGATGGATATGTAGTATTAGTTTCTTATGCAAAGAATTTAACGTTTGAAAAAGAAGAAACAGCAGATAATAAACAAATAGTTTTAGAAGGAGATAACAATTTTAATGTAGCTCTTATAAAATATACATATGATGGGAAGGTAGATTGTGCTGTAAATTGTGATAGTAATTTATTTGCATATGGTACTTATAAAATTGGCATAATTGAATATGGGGATAATTTTATAATTTATGCTATAGATATATATTTGGAAAGAAAAGGACCAAATTCAGTAAATTTTACTGATGATGTTAATATTATTGTAAGCGATTTTAATGAAATGAAGAAAAAACAAGAAATTATGCCGATTCAGGCAATGGCTGAATATTGGGCTATGTATCAAGAAGTACAACTACCAAAAAGAGAAGTGGAAAAACAACAAGAAGTAGAAATAACTAACATAGGTAAACCGACGAAGGTAACAGTACATCATTATGAAGAAGGAACAACAAAAGAAGTAAGTGATACAGTAGTAATGAACGGAAGGGTAAATGACCCATATGAGACAAATAAAGCAACAGATATAGATGAAGAATATGAATATGTATCAGTTGAAGGTGAGACAAGTGGAAATATGAAGAAAGATGAAATAGTAATAAATTACTATTACAAGCCAAAAGAAACAAAACTAACAATAAAATATATAGAAAAAGAAACAAATAAACCTTTAACAGATGAAGAAACACAAAAGATAAAAATAGGAGAAAATTATAATACTAAAGGAAAAGAAATTAAAGATTATACATTAGTAGGAGATAGTAAAAACACATCAGGAAAAACAACAAAAGATCCAATAACAGTAATATTCTATTATTCAAGAAATATTAAAGTAATAGTAAGTCATATAGAAGATGGCACGAATAAAAAACTATTAGAAGATGAAACAATAGATGGATATATAGGAAAAGCATATGAAACAGAAAGTAAACATATAAAATACTATAAATTAGTAGAAGATAAGAAACCAAG
>CANPZM010000009.1 GCA_947589065.1 uncultured Clostridia bacterium | reverse complement strand
TCAGCGTGACCTGGGCAGTCAACGTGAGCATAATGTCTTTTTTCTGTTTCATATTCAACGTGAGCTGTATTAATTGTTATTCCTCTAGCTTTTTCTTCTGGAGCACCATCAATTTGATCATATGCTTCATATTGTGCTCTTCCTAATAAGCTTAAGTATTTTGTAATAGCAGCTGTTGTTGTTGTTTTACCATGGTCAACATGTCCGATTGTACCAATGTTAACGTGTGGTTTTGTTCTTTCAAATTTAGCTTTAGCCATTTGAAAATTCCTCCTTTTTTCTTTGTTTTTATTTTAAATTTTTAAATTTAATAACTAATTTAGTTAGCATTTGCATTCTATACTATTTTAAATAAAAATGCAACATTTTTTATAAAATTTGTCCATATACAGATTAGTCTTCTTTTTTAGCTCTTGCAGTAACAATTGTATCATGAACTGATTTTGGAACTTCTTCATAATGAGAAGGTTCCATAGAATATGTTCCTCTACCCTGTGTTTTAGAACGTAAATCTGTAGCATATCCAAACATTTCTGAAAGTGGAATAAATGCATGTATATCTTGCATTCCATCATCTCCATCCATGCCTTCCATTCTACCACGTCTAGCATTAATATCTCCTATAACATCTCCCATATATTCTTCTGGAACAGTTATATCAACTTTCATAATTGGTTCTAATATAACAGAACCACCTTGCTTACATCCTTCCTTGAAAGCCATAGAAGCAGCAATTTTGAAGGCCATTTCTGAAGAGTCAACTTCATGGTAAGAACCATCTACTAATGAAACTTTAAAGTCTATAACTGGATATCCAGCTAATACACCAGTTTCAGCAGCTTCTCTCATACCTTGTTCGATTGGTTTAATATATTCCTTTGGAACAGCACCACCAACAATTTTGCTTTCAAATTCAATTCCTTTACCTGGCTCTAATGGTTCCATTTCAAACCAAACATCACCATATTGTCCTTTACCACCAGATTGTCTAATGAATTTTCCTTGAACTTTAACTTTCTTTCTAAATGTTTCTTTATATGCAACTTGTGGTTTACCTACATTACATTCAACTTTAAATTCTCTCTTCAATCTATCAACAATGATATCTAAGTGTAATTCACCCATACCAGCAATAATAGTTTGACCAGTTTCTTGATTTGTATAAGCTTTAAATGTTGGATCTTCTTCAGCAAGTTTTGCTAATGCTATACCCATTTTTTCTTGTGCAGCTTTATCTTTTGGTTCAATAGCTATATCAATAACTGGTTCTGGGAATTCCATTGATTCAAGAATAATAGGATGATCAGGATCACATAAAGTATTTCCTGTTGTAACATCTTTTAAACCAACTGCAGCTGCAATATCACCTGCATAAACTTTATCAATATCTTCTCTATGATTTGCATGCATTTGAAGAATTCTACCAATTCTTTCTTTTTTATCTTTACTAGAGTTTAAAACTGTTGAACCAGATTCTAATGTTCCTGAATAAACTCTAAAGAAACATAATTTTCCAACAAATGGGTCTGTAGCAATTTTAAATGCTAAAGCAGCAAATGGTTCTGAGTCAGAAGTTTTAGCTTCTGTTTCTTCTCCATCTAATGTTTCACCCTTGATATGTGCAATATCTAATGGTGATGGCATAAAATCAACTATTGCATTTAATAGTTCTTGTACACCTTTATTTTTATATGAAGAACCACATGTAACTGGAACTACTGCATTTGCTATTGTTCCAATTCTTAATCCTTTTTTGATTTCTTCTTCTGTCAATTCTCCACCATCTAAATATTTCATCATTAATTCTTCATCTTGTTCAGCAGCAGCTTCTACCATTTTTTCACGGTATTCATTTGCTAAGTCAACCATATCAGCAGGTATATCAGTTTCTTCAATTTCTTTTCCTAAATCATCTTTATGGATGAATGCTTTCATTTTAATTAAATCAACTATACCTTTAAATTGATCTTCAGCTCCAATAGGTAATTGGATTGGAACAGCATTTGCTTTTAATCTATTTTTCAATTGATCAACACAAAGCATAAAATTTGCTCCAGTAATATCCATTTTATTTACATAAACCATTCTTGGAACATTATATTTATCTGCCTGTCTCCAAACTGTTTCTGTTTGTGGTTGAACTCCACCTTTTGCAGCTAAAACAGTAACTGAACCATCAAGAACTCTCAAAGATCTTTGAACTTCAACTGTAAAATCAACGTGTCCAGGAGTATCAATAATATTAATTCTATTGTTATTCCAGAAACAAGTTGTTGCAGCAGAAGTAATAGTTATACCTCTTTCTTGTTCTTGAGCCATCCAGTCCATTGTAGCAGCACCTTCATGAACTTCACCAATTTTATGTGTTTTACCTGTATAGAATAAAATTCTCTCAGTTGTTGTTGTTTTACCAGCATCAATATGAGCCATTATTCCTATATTTCTTGTTCTCTCAAGTGGGTATTCTCTTCCTGCCATTTTTAATTTTTCCCCCTTCCTAGGTTTACTATTTTATCTTATTATTTCGTAATTTTGTATAAAAGATTTTCTATCAGCAAAATAAAACTCTCTATATAATAAAAATTTCTCTCTATTTCACTAAAAAAGGAAAATGCACAATTTTTATCTCACTTATTCCTACTCTACTTGTGGATTTTTATTAAAATTAGTGAGATGTGCCTTTTTAGTTGGTAATTCAGGATGAAGGCGTACGCTGGTACGTCGAATTCTGAATTAGTAACTGAAAACGCGCAGATTGCTTTTCTCTTCTTCCTCTCTCCAATTGCAAAGCACTGGATTTTTATTAAAATTAGTGAGATGTGCTTTTTTAGTTGGTAATTCAGGATGAAGGCGTACATTGGTACGTCGAATTCTGAATTAGTAACTGAAAATGCGCAGATTGCTGATTTTAATAAAAATCCTACCATTTGTAGTGAGCAAAAGCCTTATTAGCCTCAGCCATTCTATGAGTATCTTCCTTCTTCTTAAATGCACCACCATTGCCGTTAACAGCATCGATAATTTCACCGGCTAATTTTTCAGCCATAGTTTTTTCATGTCTAGTTCTACTATAGATAACTAACCATCTCAAACCTAAAGTTTGTCTTCTTTCAGGTCTGATTTCGATTGGAACTTGATATGTTGCTCCACCTACTCTTCTAGCTTTAACTTCAAGGACTGGCATTATATTTTCTAAAGCAGCTTCAAAAACTTCTAATGGATCTTTTTGTTCTCTTTCTTTAATGATATCGAACGCACCATAAACTATTTTTTGAGCTACAGATTTTTTACCATCAAGCATTATATTGTTAATTAATTTTGTAACAATTTTACTATTATAAATTGGATCTGGTAAAACATCTCTTTTAGCTATATATCCTCTTCTTGGCACTATACTTCCCTCCTTTTTCACATTTTACTTAATACTAATTTTTAGTATTAAAAGGTACTCTGAAAAGATTATTTCACTTTCCCGTAATAGTGCTAATCTATCTATTTACAAAGGTAACTTTAAAATAAATAAAATATGCACTATTAATAAATCATTTACCTAATATTATTTCTTAGGTTTTTTAGCTCCATATTTAGATCTAGCTTGCATTCTATCTTTAACACCAGCTGTATCTAAAGTTCCTCTTATAATATGGTATCTAACACCGGGTATATCTTTAACCCTTCCTCCTCTTATAAGAACAACACTGTGCTCTTGTAGGTTGTGTCCTTCACCAGGAATATAAGATGTTACCTCAAATCCATTTGAAAGTCTAACCCTTGCAACTTTTCTTAATGCAGAGTTTGGCTTCTTTGGAGTAACTGTTTTAACAACTGTACATACACCTCTTTTTTGTGGTGATCTGCTATCTGTTACTCTATTTTTCTTAGAGTTCCATCCTCTTTGTAATGCAGGAGCTGTTGATTTTGCTTTTGATGTTTGTCTACCCTTTCTTACTAATTGGTTTATTGTTGGCATATTTTATTTTTCACCTCCGCTCTTTTAAATAAATATACGCTAATGAAATTTTCAAATTTGCATTAGCGTATTACATTTTATCATCTTTCCTTTTCAAAGTCAACATTTATTTTTCTATTTTTTACTAATTTAAAGCATATTTCAGAGTTTTAATTTTATCAAATTTTAATTAACAAAAAATCATCTGTTCTACTTAGAATTTTCTAAGAAATTAGTTAAATTTTCAATAGCAACATCTGCAAGCTTTTCATATCTTAATTTTTTATCTCTGATTTTTTGATTTAATTGTGGTAATATACCAAAATTTGCATTCATAGGTTGAAATTTATCATTTGGAGTAGAAATATAATTTATTAATGAACCTAGCATAGTTTCTTTCGGCAATATAAATTTTTCATCTTCATTAATGTACTTAGCAGCATTTATTCCAGCAATTAATCCAGAAGCAATTGATTCGACATAACCTTCTACGCCAGTTATTTGTCCTGCAAAGAAAATATTATCTTTCTCTTTCATTTGAAAAGCAGGATTTAATAATTTTGTAGAATTTATAAAAGTATTTCTATGCATAACACCATACTTAACAAATTCCGCATTCTTTAATCCAGGTATTAATGAAAAAACTCTCTTTTGTTCTCCAAATTTCAAATTAGTTTGAAAACCAACCATATTATATAAAGTACCTTTTGTATTATCTTGTCTAAGTTGAACAATAGCATATGGTCTTTCCCCAGTATGAGGATTTGTAAATCCGACTGGTTTTAATGGTCCATATCTTAAAGTATCAATCCCTCTTTTTGCCATCACTTCAATTGGCATACAACCTTCAAAAATTTCTTTTTTTTCAAATTGATGTAATTCAGCTAATTCCGCATTCACCAACTCATTCCAGAAAATCTCATATTCTTCTTTATTCATTGGTAAATTTATATAATCATCATTTCCTTTTCCATATCTATCAGCAATAAAAGCAACATCCATATCAATAGAATTTTTTTCAATTATTGGAGCTGCTGCATCAAAAAAATGTAATTCTTGATTTTTAACCATTTCATTAATTTGCTTAAATAATCCGTCTGAAGTTAATGGCCCTGTCGCAATAATTGTAACCTCGTCATCAGAAATATTAGTAACCTCTTCATTAATAATTTCAATATTAGAATTATTTTTTATACTTTCTGTAACCTTTTTTGCAAAAATTTCTCTATCAACAGCTAAAGCTTGACCAGCAGGTACTGATGTTTCATCTGCAATCTTAATTAATAAAGAGCCTAACAATCTTAATTCTTCTTTTAAAAGACCACATGCATTTGTATGTAAATTTGATTTAAAAGAATTACTGCAAACAATCTCAGCTAAATCAGCATTACTATGTGCTGGTGAAAATTTTTTTGGTTTCATTTCATATAATTTTACTTTTATACCCCTTTGGGCAATTTGATAGGCAGCCTCACATCCTGCAAGACCGCCTCCAATTACATTAATATGTCTTTCTATCATTATCTATCTCCCTGTGTTTTATCATCCATGCCTTTTTCTGTTTTATCAGGATTATTAATTCCTCTACTCATTATATCTGTATATATATCTGTAAGTTCTCTTTTATTTGTTTTTATTCCCATTGTTCTGGCTTGCTTAATTAAATCTAATCTTAGCCTATATAAAGCAACCCTATCAGATGCTTTTATTTTTCCTACTTGAGAATTTTCAAATAAAGGAATTTTCTTACGTCTAATTTCTGCTTTAAGTTCTTCTTCTGACATTTTTGAAACATCTTCATATATTTCTTTTGATTTTCCATATATCAAAGATTTTTCTGGATCGTCTTTATACTGTTCTGCATCAGTAATCATTTTATTTGATAACCATTTTAATTCCTTCTTTTTTCTTTGATATAATTCTTTCCTATCATAATGCTTTTGACCCTTTGATTTATCAAGTTTTACTGTAGGATTTTCCTTTTTCTTCTGTTCAAATTCTTGATATATTTCTTCTATAGGTCTAATTTCGTGGTTTTTATCATACACAGAAATTCCACTTTGCTTTGCTCTCTTTACAAGTTCTTCACAAGCTAATCCTAAAGCATAAGAAATTTCCAAACTATATTTTCCCTGTTGATAAATTTTAAAATCTCTATCTTTAAAATCTTTACTAATATCTTCTTTATTCATTTTGTTTATTTTAGGCATTATTTCATTATCTATCATTGTTCTAATTAGGTTTGTTTTATCATTCTTATCAGTTGCCTTTTGGAATATAAAGTTCAACATTGAATCTCTCTTACTAATAGGAATATTCACCATTATTTTATCATCATTTATTTTTGCAATTTCATCGTAAATAGATTCAAGAGATTTGTTATGACCATCTTGGTCTTTCATATCAATATTCATTTTTTTAGCTTGCTTCATTATATTACTTTTTAGTATATGTAATACAGCAGATTCAAAAGGTGTAACTCTATCAAGTTTAATTACTTTTTCATCTCGTATAAATTCATTTAATTTTTCATCACTATCTTTAAGTCCATACAACCCAGCAATTAAACTACTTCTTTTATATTCATATTTAATCGTTTCGTCATCTTCATCTTTTACCTTAGACTCTAACCAATGCATGTCCTTAGCCTTAATTATTAAATCTTTATCTACATCAGCAACTTGAGTTCTTACTTCATCCGGATTATTGTTTCTATCTTGTTTTGATTTTGGAGTTTCTTTTTTAACACTATCTTGTCTTGATTCTGGAGTTTCTTTTTTAGCACTATCTTCTTTAGCTTTTGGTTTTGGTTTAGATTCACTTTCTGTTTTACTACTTTCAACTGTTTTTTCTTTTGGTTTATTTTTTGCTGGTTCTTGTACAACAGTATATCCTTTACCCTCTTCTAAAATTGGTATAGCATGTGCCCTCAAGGAATTTTCCCAGTTATTCAAAACATTAGTCATTTTTTCATTATCTTTAAATAAACCTTTTAGAAATAGCACAGCTTTTAATGCAAGGAATCTAAAAATACCTAATTTTTCCTTACCTCCAGCATTTTCTTTTCCTTTTGGTTTATCGTTATTTTCTTCTTCCTGTTTTAAAAGTTCTAATAATTTTTGTTGCAAATTATATTTTTCAATTTCGAGCTTAGTCCTTTCTATTGAGCCTGGATCATTACTTTCGTTGAACTTTTCCTTCTCCTCATTAATTTGTTCAATACGTTTTTTTACATCTTCAGCATTTTTATATTCACTTAATTTATTTCTTGATGTTAAATCTTCAGGCTCCTTATCCTTATCAATTCCTTTTAACTTTGCCAATTCTTCCCTAAGACTTTGAAATTTATCCACTTTATTATCATCTAATTGATACCTAATAGCATGTTCATATTCATTTTCAATTCCTTCATATGATTCTATTCCAAGAATTTGCCCCATTTCTTTTCTTATTTCTTCAATTCTTTTTTGGTTTTCTTCCATATATTTATTATTTCCTTTCTAGGACATAAGTATGAACCTGTATACTTTTTTTCAACTATTACTATTTTAACATAAACAGCTACAATTTTCAAGTTATGTTAACTTTATACATGTTTCTAAAGCAATCTTAATCATATTATTTAAAGATTCTTGTCTATCCTTAGCAGATAAAGATTGCTTATTTAATATAGAATCTACCACAGTCAATAAACATGCTGCCTTCTTATTTAATACTTTTGCATTATAAAATAATGCAAATGATTCCATTTCAGCTCCAATTATTTTTTTATCCTCTGGAAATTTTTTTATAATACTATCTATGTCTAAAATATAAGGATCAAAACATTCAGTACATGCAATATTAGCTTTTCTCAACTTAACATCTTGATCACATGCTACTTTAACAATTTCATTATTTACCTCATTATTTGCTTCTACGAAATGCACATCCTCATTTGATAAATTAATTGCATAATTTCCAAGAGTATAACTTCCTTCAACGAGAATAGTTTCTAGTAATTTAACATTTTCATCATATGCACCACAAGAGCCAACTCTAATAATAGTATCAACATCATAAAATTTAAAAAGTTCATAAGAATAAATTCCCATACTAGGCATTCCCATTCCAGAAGCCATAACAGTAAGTCTTTTTCCTTTATACGTTCCTGTATATGCAAACATTCCTCTAACTTCATTTACTAATTCATAATTATCAAAAAAATTTTCTACAATATATTTAGCTCTTAAAGGATCTCCTGGCATTATTACAATTTTTGCTATATCTTCTTTTTTCGCTTGATTATGTGGTGTCATAAAACCTCCAATACAATAGTTTTAAAAAATTATATATATAAAATTTAATAATTGCAATACCTACACAGCTCATACACCTAATCATGCTTATCAGAAAAAAAACTTAGCAACATAATTTCTGAATTAATTTCCTCCAAAGCATCATCTTTATTACCTTCTTCTATTAAATTTTCTATCTTAGATAATATATCTAATATTATAGTATCTTTCATATTCAATCACATACTCTCCATGGTAAAATTTCTAGTTAATAAATCTTAATTATATTATCATTAATTTTTTTACTTAATTCTACTGTTTTCTTACTATTCATTCCATATTTTTTTACATATTCATTATATTTTTTTACCATTTTTTCTATTTTAGGATTTATTTTTATAATTAAACTAATTTTATAATTTCTAATTAAACATAGCGATTTTTCTTTCCAGTGATTTTCATTTAATGTTTTTTTTATTTTTTCAAGCATATTAATTGCCTCTAGTCTATTCATTGTAACTCCTTTTTTTATCTGTATTATGTGCAATACGATTTTATTATAAATATATTATAAAATCAATAATAATAGTTGTAGTAATATAGGAAACAAAAAACGTATGAATAAATTTATTAATAGTCAGAAGCAATTAAATGTAATAAGTGATATGGTGAGGAAATATAGGAAATCAAATAATTGGTCTTTAGCTGACTTATCTAATCAACTTATGCTTCTTGGAATAGACATTCCTAAACCATCAATACAAAATATTGAAAATGGAAAAAGAGTTGTAAAAGAATATGAATTTTATGCAATATGCAAAGTATTCAATATTTCCATGGAAGATATGCTAAAAAACTATATCAATGAATTGTAATTATAATTTTATATTTTTTATCAGCATTAGCTATACCATAAAAAGTAAAAAAATATTATTGTTAAATAAATAAATTTTTCTGTTATATATAGGAAAAAATTAAGTTTGGTTCCATAATAAAAAAGAATTTGCTTATATAAATTTAAGCAAATTCTTTTTTATTATGCACTTTTCATTTCTAATCTCAACTTGTCAGCTATCATCGCGATAAACTCACTATTAGTTGGCTTTCCTTTATTTGCATTAACCGTATATCCAAATATTCTCTCCATAACTTCTGGCTTGCCTCTACCCCACGCAACTTCAATCGCATGCCTGATAGCTCTTTCTACTCTACTAGAGGTAGTCTTATATCTATGAGCAATTTCAGGATAAAGCTGTTTCGTAATTTGATTAATCATATCAATATCTTCAACTACCATCATAATTGCTTCTCTTAAATATTGATATCCTTTTATATGTGCTGGAACACCAATTTCATGAATAATATTAGTAACAAGTGCTTCTAAATTATCTTCTTTATCATCTGTTACTTCAATATAATTAGACTTTGCTTCCCTTACAGCAAAATTATTTAACCTTTCAGGTTGCTGATAATTTTGAAACTCCTCTATCCTTTTAATTAATACTTCAATATCAAATGGTTTAACAACATAATATTGTGCACCTAAATCAATTGCCTGTCTTGTAACTTTATCTTGTCCTACAGCAGAAATCATTACACAAAATGGAAATTTTTCTAAATGTGCCTTATTTAATTTTTCTAACACACCTATTCCATCTAAATGTGGCATAATTACATCTAATAGCACTACATCTGGATTATATGCTATTATTTTATCAAAAGCTTCATTTCCATTTTTGGCAATATCTACAACCTCCATATTATCTTTTTGTTCAAAATAATTCTTTAATGTTGTTGCAAATTCCATATTATCATCTGCAATAAGAACTCTGATTTTTTCTTTCACTTTATTCTCCTTTCATAATTGAATTGTAAATTTTTTACATTTCTTATTATAAATTTTACCAAAACAATTTTACTAGAGTCATAAGTGAATTTTTTCTAATTTTTTCCAAAATCTTTTTTAATTCTCTATATAAATATATTTTTCTTTTTGCGAAATAATATTATCTAACACAATTCTATCAGATATTTTCTCATTCATTATTTTTTTAATATCTTCTGTTTTTCCCTCTACAGTAATTTGTATTTTTTCACCATATAATATATCTGTTATAATAATATTTCGATTCTTCATCTGATATTGAACTTCAGATAAATCTTTATAATCAATTACAAATTTACATTCTATTCCTAAATCTTGATTAACTATTATAGAATTTTCTAACGTCTGCGTAGTAGCTAATGAATATGCTCTAACAAGCCCTCCTGTTCCAAGTAAAATTCCTCCAAAATATCTTGTCACAACAACTAAAATATTAGATAAGTTTCGGCCGTCAAGTATTGTTAAAATTGGAGCTCCAGCTGTTCCTGAAGGTTCCCCATCATCACTAGATTTTACTATATTATCTTTTATTATTTTATAGGCATAACAATTATGCCTAGCATCATGGTATTCTTTCCTCAATTTTCTGAGAATTGCATCAATTTCTTCCACACTTTCCACATGATAGGCATGACAAATAAATTTAGATTTTTTTTCAGTTATTTCAGAACAAGCTTCATTTTTAATTGTTTGAAACATCATTTTCTCCATTTAATTATTCATTCCAGCAGTATATCCAGTTGAATAAGCTATTTGCAAATTAAATCCTCCAGTATAAGCATCTACATCAATTATTTCACCTGCAAAAAATAAACCAGATATAATTTTAGATTCCATAGTTTTAGGATTTATTTCTTTAGTATCAACTCCACCTGCAGTAATTATAGCCTCTTCTACCGGTCTAAATCCATTAATATTAATTTCTAAATTTTTCAATATTTGAACTAATTGGTTTCTCTCTTCCTTTGTTACTTCATTAACCATTTTTTCAGGATTAATTTTAAATAAATCAATTAAAACTTCAATCATTTTTTTAGGCACTAATTTATCCAAAGAATTCTTAAATTGTTTATTCTTTATTTCAGAAAAATCCCTTAAAACTCTTGCATCCAACTGTTCAGTTGTTAGCGAAGGTTTCAAATCTATCAACAATTTTATACTTTTATTTTTTAATTTTTCATCAATTCCCTTATATCTTAACAAATGAGAAGATGAACTAAGTATTGTTGGTCCACTTACACCAAAATGAGTAAATAACATCTCACCAAAATCATCATAAATATTCTTATTTTCTTCAATATCAACTATTTTTATGCTCACATTTCTAAGACTTAACCCTTGTAGTCTTGAACAAATTGACTTATCTGCAATTAGTGGAACCAATGAGCCTCTAATTGGTTTTATCGTATGTCCTAACATCTGAGCAAACTTGTATCCATCGCCTGTTGAACCAGTTCCAGAATAACTTTTCCCTCCAGTTGCTAAAATAACTTTATCTGCCTTTATACTTTCATTCTTTAATTTTACTGACTTAATTCTATTTTCATCATCAACTTCAATACCAATTACCTCTGAATTAAATCGTATATCTACATCTAATTTTTCTACTATTTTCTGCAATGCACGTCTAACATCTTCAGCTTTATCACTAACTGGAAAAATTCTATTACCACGTTCCTCTTTTACCATTACTTTTTCTGATTTTAGAATCTCTATAATATCTTGGTTTGTAAAATTCTGAAAAGCACTATACAAAAATCTTCCATTCCCAGGAACATTAGAAATAAAATCTGACATATCTAAACTACTTGTTATATTGCATCTTCCCTTTCCAGTAACTAATATCTTTTTTCCAAGTATCTGATTTTTTTCTAATAATATTACTTCATTTCCACATTTAGCACTACTAATAGCAGCTAACATTCCTGCTGGTCCTCCACCAACAATAACTACTTTCATTACAATAACCTTCCAACTAAAAATTACATCAATTTTTGTAATTCACTAACAGCTCTCAACACGCCTAATTTTCCATATTCATAAGTAACTCCACCCTGCATAAAAGCAATATAAGGTGGTCTAATTGGTCCATCACAACTTAACTCAATTGATGATCCCTGTGTAAAGCTTCCACTTGCCATAATTATTTTATCAGTATATCCAGGCATATCCCATGGCATTGGTATTGATTTAGAATCAATTGCAGAACCCATTTGTATTCCTTGAACATATTTTATTAATTTTTGTTCATCTCTAAAAATAATTGTTTGAACAATATCTGATCTTTTTTCATTATATTTTGGGACAACATCAAATCCTAATTTCTCCATAAGTCTACTTGCAAATATCGCTGTTTTAACACTACTTGCTACAACAGAAGGAGCCATATAAAGTCCTTGTAAAAATGATTTATTAGCACCTAAAGTAGGTCCAACTTCTTTTCCCTGACCTGGAGAAGTTAATCTTTCTGCTGCCAAATCAATATACTTCTTTTTTCCTACAATATATGCACCATTAGAAGCAATCGCTCCACCCATATTTTTAATCAAAGAACCCACCATAAAGTCAGCACCTACATCAACTGGTTCAATTTCGTCAACAAACTCTCCATAGCAGTTGTCAACCATAATTACTACTGTATCATTTACTTCTCTAATAGCTTTTATTACTTCTTCAATTTTGTCCATTGTTAAACTTTTTCTTGTAGCATATCCCTTTGAGCGCTGTATCTCAACCATTTTTACATCTTTCTTTGAAAGTCTATCTTGTATAGCTTTTATGTCAAAATTATCATTTATTAAATCAATTTGTTCATATTTTATTCCATAAGATTTTAATGAACTAGGATTATCATCAAATCCTATTACAGAATCTAAAGTATCATATGGTTTTCCAGAAATACTTAATAATGTATCTCCTGGTCTTAAATTAGCAAAAAGAGCAACTGTTATCGCATGAGTGCCAGAAATAAACTGATTACGTACAAGTGCATCTTCAGTCCTAAATACTTGTGCATATACTTTTTCAATTGTATCTCTTCCGATGTCTCCATATCCATAACCTGTTGTTGAATTAAAATGAACCTCAGCAATATTATTATCTTGAAAAGCTTTTAAAACTCTTAAACTATTTCTAAAAGATAACTGATCAACTTTATTTAGCTCATCTTTTATTTCGTTTTCAACTTCATTAGCCAAATCTATTAATTTATCTGTTATACCAAATTCTTTAAACATTTTTATCCCCTTTAAAATAATTCATCTGTTACTATATTATCCTGTAATACATATTTTCCTATAAAAATAGGATTAACCTCATCTGACTCGTAAATAGGTTCTAAAACAATTTTTCCATCACTATTTATAACTCCCCATTTTCCATTCTTCTTAATTCCAGCAAATCCATATTCATTAAGTTCAGTAACTTCATCATATTGATAAGGAACAATTATTGAATCACGTAAATCAACAAATCCCCATTTACCATTATCCTTACTTGCATATATCTTATTCTCTAAATATACAGTTTTATTATCTACTTTTCTTCCTTGAACTGTTAAATAATATGCTTCATCAGATGTTATAACCTTAATATAATCACCTGTTAATTCCACTTTAGCATCTTCCACAGAAACAATTTCTGAAGCGTTTCCACTATATATTGTAACATCATCATCAATTGTTGCTATCAATAATCCTGTAGTTTCAATTTCATCAATATAATCATATTTATTTTCAACAACAACTTCTTGATTTTTGTCAGCTATACCATATTTATAATCATCATTAATAGTAATATAAAATTTTCCTGTTTTAGTTTGCTGTAAACTCGTAAATTTTGAATCTTTAACTTGATTTCCATTTAAATCAAATATATAGTCACTGTTATTTTTATGTGCTTTTACATAAATTCCAACAACCATAAGTTCTTCATATTCCTCTGGTATTAGTACCTTACCTTCCATATTGATTAAACCATATGACTTGTTTTTTGTAACAGTAAAACATTGTGTACCATTATTATAAAAAATATCAATGTACTTATAGTCAGTTAAATTTTCCTTATTTTTAAATAAAGCATATCTACCATTTTGTGAACCAACCAAATAAATATCTTGAGAATTTAATTCTGTAACACGATATAAAGACTCTTGCTCTATTTTAACAATTTCTTTTTCGTTTTTATCTAGGTATCCATATTGAATTCCCTTATTAGATCTATTTCCAACTATATATCCGCCATTTTTATATGAGCCATTTTCAGAAAAGCCATCTCCAACAATTGAGTCATACTTAGTTGCCACAAGCCTTTTTCCTTTAACATTAACTACTCCATATTTTCCATCTTTTTTAACTAATATTTCTCCATATTTATCTTTTAAAGAAGTAATTTCCTCATATAATGGTTTAGTTATTTTTTCTCCATCTAGGCTTATCAAACCATATAAACCATTTTCCATGTACTTTAATACTGTATTATTGTATATTACTTCTTCAGCGTCATCTTTTCCTTCTATTGCAGAAACATCTGGTGTTTCCTTAAATATTTGTTCATTTTTTTCATTAAACACAATATATTTATCATCTTCTTTTACAATAAAAACATCTCTATCTTGATTTGGTATTTGTACCTCATCATATTGTGGTTCAATTAAAACATTTCCATCTCTTTTAATAACACCATAATTATCTTCAACTTTTAACGTATAATATTTATATTCACTTACTTGTAATAAATCATAATTTCTATTTTCTGTTCTTTTTTTCGAAATAACAAAAAATGTAATAATTATAACTATTACAATTGCAATAACGCAAATTAAAAAAATCGATTTTTTGTTCATAAAATATTCTCTTTCTCATTTATATCAAATTTCTACATTATTCTACATTAATTTTAAATAATCTATCACCAATTATTATGTAAATAAATACACTATAATATCAGGAGTGATATATATGACACTAAATGAATTAAAAATAGACGAAACAGGTCAAATTAAAGAAATCAATTGTGCTCCAGAAATCAAAAAAAGGTTCATAGTTTTAGGTTTTATAGAAGGAAGTAAAATTACTCCAATCTTAAATAGTCCTTCTGGAAATATACGTGCATATTCAATCAAAGACACTTTAATCGCCATACGTGACTGCGATTCAATAAATATTAATTTATATTAAAATGTAGAACACTATATAAAGGTAATATGGTTATTAAGATATCATATTACTTTTTTTACAAAATAATATATATATTCATCGTGCAACATTAAAATGCAAGTTTTTTATATTATTCTTGTTTAGCATTATGTTTTTCATCATACTTTTTTGACCATTTTTCTATATAAATTCTTCTAATAATAGATAAATTTGTAAACATTCTTCCAACAAAAACTATTACAGCTGCCAAATAAATATCTACATTTAATCTTTCTCCAAGATATGTTAATAGCATTGCTAATATTGCATTTCCAAAAAATCCAGAAACAAATATTCTTATATCAAAATTCTTTTTTAAAATAGAAGTAAGTCCACCAAATACTGAATCTAAGGCAGCAATAATTGCAATTGCAAGATAACCAGAATATGTATAAGAAATTGTTGGTAAATTCAATCCTAATAAAATACCTAATGCTGAACATATTATAATTGTAATATAAACCATTTTACTATCATCCCTTCTAATATAATAATTTCTCTTTTACTATAATTTGTTATTCTCCAGAATTAATTTCAATTTTTCCTTTATATTTTGGAATTGAAACTTCATCTTCAACTGTATATGAAATAGATTTTCCCGTATTCTCCATTTCATCTTTAAGTCCACCTTTTATATTTATAACACTCTCCAAATATTTAGTATCACCTATAACTTTTATTACATATGGAGAAATTTTTCTTGGTCCATCTATTACTAGATAATTATCCTCTATACTTTTAATATAAGTATTATTTACTATTCTTGAATCATTAATTGAAATTGCTTCCGCTCCCGCATACTTAAGCTCATTCAAAGCAAATAATAAATCCCAATACTCGACCTTTTCATACTCACCGTCTCCATCTTTTATTGTAATAATCAAGCCAGGTCCCTTCACATCAGTATAACCAATATCATTTTTTGCCTTCTGTATATCTTCCTTTAAAAGATCTGTTGTTCCTTTATTATTAGAAGATTGATTTTCATACTCTTTAATACTACTGTTTACTTCTTCTAAAGACTTAGCAAGCTCATCAGTTTTAGACTTTATTGTAGAATATTCATCTCTTAATTCACTTTCTGTCATAGCACTAATTCCTGATTCTTCAATAACTTGTACTGTTTTAAATTGAACAAACATAACACTTGTAAGTAAAATACAAATTATTCCAATAGTTATAAACATTATAATTTTACCCTTCAAAAATATCACCCCTATTCTGCAACTTCCATATATTGATGTTGAATAGTTCCTGTATATTTTGGAACAACTAATTCATCATTTTCCACTTTATCAATTTGAATTTTTATTTTTCCTGAAGCCATCAAATCTAAATAACCATCTGGTCTTGTCATAGCACCATATAAACCATTTGGAAGTCCAATTGCATTTATAACAAATGGAGCACCAACCTTTTCATTATTAATTCTAACTACATTCCCATTACAATTAATAGCAGTATTAGCCAAAATTCTCTGTCCATTTATTGAAATTGCTTCCGCTCCTGCATTAAACAATTCATTAACAATATCCAATAAATCCAAATCGTGAACTAGACTATCCTTATTATTTTCATCACTTGCTTCTGCATCTTCCAACTTTATAATTATACCCTTACCTTTTACATCCGTATAACCCAATAATCTATTTAGCTCTGATAACTCTTTTTCCAATTTTTTGGCTTCATCACTATTATTAGCAGAATCTCTTCTCAAATTTTCTAATTTAGATTGAGCATTTTGAAGTTCCTGAGATAATTTTTCATAATTTTCTTGTTCAGCTAATACTCTATCTTTCAGTCTATTTTCAGCAACAGACTGAACAGAAACTTGTCCCTCTGTTGTATATTTATTTACACTTCTATACAACACGCAAATACTAGTTGCAATTAAAAAGCAAAGAAAACCAATAATAATTTCTTTTTTCATTTAAATCTCTCCTAATTCTCAAACATTTATACATCTTCATGAAAATAAGCTCTTTGTCCAGGAGCATCTTGAAGAGTTCCATTAACATAAATTTTTCCTTTTTTCCCTTTTTCACTATCTAAAATTGTTTTTATATGTCCCATTCTCGCATATAACTGAGAACAATTACCTAAATATACTGTCTTTTTTTCTTTTTCCATAGTTAAAACTACATTAGTCGTCTCTGTCATATCAATCTTAGTAATAAATTCATAAACACCATAATTTTTTGAAGTATCTATAATGTTATCAACAGTATCTATTTTTCTTAAGTCACTTTCCACTAATCTATTATTCTCTTTTTTATCATTTACAATTTGGTCAATATTTGTTTCCATACCCATTAAAATAGGTAAATTTTTCTTTTCACTTGTTACATCCAAAATATATCCTTTTCTATCAATAACTGCATACTTTCCTTCTGCAAATTCCATTAAACACATTTCTTCTCTTTCATTAACATGTATTTTTATCTTATTTGGAAAAACTCTTGTAACTTCTGCATTTTCAATATAAGAATTTTTCTCTAGCCTCTTTTCTGCCTGTCTATTACTCATTAAAAACATATTTTTATACATCTGAATTTGTGAAACACTAATTATAGTATCAGATGAAATCAAATTATTATTTTCTACAATAATTTCTTGAACATTAAAAATTGGTGATAAGCATAAAAAGCATGCAGCAGTAGCAAATAATATTAATATAATAAAAAATCTTGCTACACCTTTCTTTATTTTTGTTGTACGTTTTTTCTCTTTTGGATTTTTTTGTTTCTTAACATTTTTACTCTTAGCATTTTGACGAGGTTGAGATATTCCAATAATGTATTCCTCATCAAAATTAAACTTAGATTTTTCTTTTATTTTTGATTTATTTTTATCTTTTTTCTTTTGTTTCACTATTTATCACCTCTCTTTAATAATGTCAACACCTAAATTCCTTAATTTTGTTTCAAGACTTTCATAACCTCTTTCAACAAATTCGCAATTTTCAACCATTGTTGTTCCCTTAGCCATAAGAGCTGCTCCAATTAATGCAGCACCACCTCTTAAATCAGTAGCAAAAATTTCTGCACCAACTAATTTTCTAACACCTTTTACAATCGCACATGAATTTGATATAGAAATTTTAGCTCCCATTCTAACTAACTCAGGAACACATTTAAATCTATTTTCAAATATATTTTCTGTAATTATTGAAGTTCCTTTTGCAGTTGTAAGCATTGACAAAAATATAGATTGCATATCTGTTGGAAAACCTGGATATGGTAATGTCTGTATATCTATAGCCTTTAATCTTTTTGGTCCATCTAGTCTAATATAATCATTCTTTTTTTCTATTTTGCAGCCCGCTTCTTCCAATTTCATTAAAATTGGTGAAACATCATTAATATTCACTTTATTTACTTTAATTTTTCCTCCAGTCATAGCTGTATAACAAAGAAATGTACCTGTTTCAATCCTATCAGGCATAATATTAAACGATACTTCCTTTAAACTTTTAACACCTTTTATTTTTATAATATTACTGCCAGCACCTGAAATTTTAGCTCCCATCCTATTTAAAAAATTTTGTAAATCTATAATTTCAGGTTCCATTGCTACATTTCTAATAATTGTTTCTCCATCTGTAAAAACAGCTGCCAACATTAAATTTTCAGTTGCTCCCACACTTGGAAAATCTAGTTGTATTTCTGCAGGTATTATTTTATCACATTTACATACTATATATCTAGTATTTTCACTAATATTTATTCCTAATTTTTTTAATCCATTAATATGTAAGTCTATGGGTCTTGCACCAATTTCACATCCACCTGGATAAGAAAAAATAGCATTTTTAAATCGTGCAATTAATGCTCCTACGATAATTACTGATGATCTCATCTCTCTCATCAACTTTTCATTTATATGAAATTTATTAATATTTTCAGAATTAATTATAATCTTTTTTCCTTTCTTCTTTACCACACAACCTAAATCTCTTAATATTTCAAACATACCATTTGTATCTTTTATATTTGGAACATTATACAAGATATTAGTTCCACCATTTAAAATACATGCAGCAATAATTGGTAAAGCACTATTTTTAGAACCAGAAATATTAACTTCTCCTTCCAATTTTGAATTGCCCTTTACAATATACCTAGACATACAAAATCCTCCTAACACTTTCACGAAAAATTTATTTGATATATTTTATGTAACTTAAAAATAAATTGTTCTATTTTTCGCGTTTTTTCTATAATTTGTGTCAAAATTTGTTGATTATGTAAACTTTCTATGGTATACTAAGCACACTGGAAATATTTTTCCACAATAATATTATAAGGAGGGATTTGTTATGAGCAATCCTAAAGGTATCATGCGGTTAGAATTACTTCACTCAGGTAAAGCAAATGATGTGTACACAACCAGTGATCCCCGATATCTGGAAATTGAAGCAAGTGATCGGGTTTCAGCTGGAAATGGCGAAAAAAAATCAACAATTGCTGGCAAAGGTCTTGCAAACAGTAGGATTTCTTCAGATATATTCAAATATCTGGAATCTTACGGAATACCAACACACTATGCCGGTAATGGCAGTACACCATCTTCCATGCTCGTCAAAAAAGCTGATATGATAGAGCTGGAAGTCATCTGCCGAAACAAAGCATTGGGAAGTTTTACAAAGCGTTATCCTTGTGCAACAAACTATGTGCTCAGCCAGCCTTTGGTTGAATACACCTACAAGAATGACAATAAAGATTTCCCACAGTACTCCGACCCACCAATCGACAGAAAAACAATTGTAGCACTTGGAATTGCCAGCGAATTAGAAGTTCAATTCATGGACTTCATCACAACTAGGGTCAATGAATTAATGACCGATTATTATGCTACAAGATTACAAGTTCAGCTCGTTGACTTCAAAATTGAGTTTGGAAGAATTCCAAGTAGCCATGGCAATATAGTCATATGCGATGAAGTGTCACCAGACACATGCCGTCTTATCGATTTTTCTACAGGTGAAAGCTTCGATAAAGACCGATTCCGCAACAGCATGGATGATCCATCAATGGGATACCGCACTCTTCTTAAGCGGTTGACCGGCGAAGTAATATAAGAACAAAAGCGGACATTATTAACATTTTTGCTATTTATAACATTTTAAAGTCCGCGTCTTTGTTCGTCCGCGAAAAATTGTATAACAATTTTTCTGTGGAATGCTTTATATTATAGGAAGTTCAGAGAACTTTCCTATAATATAACAAATTCATCTTGGTTAACTTTTGTTAACAGCAAGAACAAAAGCGGACATTATTAACGTTTTCGTTGTTTATGATATTTTAAAGTCCGCGTCTTTGTTCGTCCGCGAAAAATTGCTTTATCAATTTTTCTGTGGAATGCTTTATATTATAGGAAGTTCGAAGAACTTTCCTATTATATAAAAATAGGGCTTGGCACAATGCCAAGCCCCTTTCATTTTATTATGTCTTATATAATATCAGTTGTAGCAAATATTCATTTTTTATTTCTTCTTAACAATAAATTTATCCCAAAAAGCAAGAACTGATGGTAACAAAACTAAAATTAAAATTGTAGAGCACAATGTTCCCTCTGAAATAGTTTTACAAATCTTAGCTGCAATAGCTGATGCGAAATTAGCTATAATTAAAGTAACAATAATAAGTATAGAACTTGAAGTTAAAATTGTATTAATAGATTTGTTATAAGATTCAATAATAGCCTCCTTTATTCCCATACTTTTTCTATGCTCAAGATAATATGATGTATATAAAATAGCATAATCAATTGTTGCACCCATTAAAATACTCTGCACTATTAATATTGATATAAAATAAACATTTTCACCAACAAATGACAATATTCCCATTGTTAAATAAACCGCACATTGAATTAGCAAAACTAATATTATAGGAACAATTAAAGATTTAAATGTTGCTACAACCACAACAAATATTGCTATCATAGTTATGATAGTCATAAAGTTTAATTCATCATCAAATGTCTGGCTCATTTCATAAGCCATTGGAGAATCTCCTATCACATATGAAGTATCAACATTTTGTGCTGAAATATCTTTTACTCTTTGCACAAAGTCAAACGTTTCTTTAGATTCTAAAGGATATTTCGTATTTATAATTACCCTTGAATATTCATCACCTATCAATAATTCTCTAGCATCAGATATTGTATCCTTAGCATCAGTTATATTATTTCTCATTTCGTCATCTATAAAATCATTAAATCTTTCGTCATTCAAAATATCATTATTTAAAAAGTTTACAAACTCCTCAACAGTCATTTCCCATTTTTCATTATATTGTCTATTACTACCATAGTATGTATACAATATTTCAACAGTGTTTTTTTCTACATCATCACTTAGTGTACTAAGAATTGCAAATATTTCATCTTTAGTATATTCAGTATTATTTTCAGTAGCATCCATAATACTATCTACTGAATTTAATTTTGATATTTTGTCTTCATCAAAATTATTCGAATATTCTTCATTCGTAATAACATCACTAAGTAGGAAATTAACAAATTCTTTCAAAGATAATTTCAAATTCTTATCTTTATACTTAGAACTATATAATCCAAATAATAATTTTGTATCATTTTTATCCATTCCTAATAATGAAGAAATCTTAGAACTATCATATTTTTTATTATTAATTACTCCATCCATAACTGTTTGTAATAATTTTAAATTTTTCATAGTATCACTAGAAATTTTTCCAGAAAGCATTTTATCTTCTCTATGTTGAATTACAAAGTCTACAAATTTCTGAGGCGTCATCTCAATATTATTTTGTTTTGAAATATATAAAGTATAAATGCTCTTAATTTTTTCGGCATCTGAATTAATAATTTTAGAAAATTCTTTATATGTTAATTTTTTACCATTTACAGTATAGTTCATAACTACAGATAATAATTCTAATTGTTTCATATTATTTTGATCAATATTACCTTTTATTTCCGGTAACTCTCTATTATCTAATATTAACTTAACCAATTCAATTGGAGATGCAGTCCATTCTGATATATTGTTCAAATCAGTTAAAACATATAATTGATTAACTTGGCTCAATTCCATATTCAATAATTTAGCCATCTGTGTTGTCGAATATTTTACTTTACTACTTGATTCGCTATCATCTAATATTAATTTTAATAAATTTAAACTATTTAAAGTCTTTTCATCTAAATTCTTATCATCAATTTGACTACACACTAAATCAATAAACATCTTTGGAGTAATTTCCATTTCGTCAGGTAATCCGCCAATATAAAAAACATTATCTACTAATCCACTAGCAACACTATCAAAAGCCTGTTTCAAGCCATCTTTATTCATTTTCTCATCTTTGTTTTTCAAAAGATAAGACACTTTTTGCAATTCACTTACATCTACATTATCTAAATAATTGGTATGATTTTTTAAATCAATAACAGCATTAATAAATTCTGTTATACTTAATTTTTTAGTACTATTTTTTTGCATATATTTTAAAAGTAAAATTTTATTAATTTTTTCTACATCAATACCAAACAATTTTGGCAATTCTTTATTATTCATTTGTTTAGTTATTGTACTCTTATTACTAAAAGTAAATAATAATTTTATATTTTCAATAGTAGCCTTATCAAAGCTCTTTGCATACTTCTCATCTTTTAATACATCATTTAATACAAAACTAGAAAACTCTGGAATCGTCATTTTTATATTAATATCATTTTTCAAAATATAATATTGATATAACTCATTCATCACATTATTATCAATTCCAAATAATTTGGCCATTTCACTACTTTTCATTTTCTTTTTAATAGTCTTTTTATTAGTAAATTTAGATAGAGTTTTCAATTGGCTTTTAGCTTTATTATCAATTTTGTCAGAATATTTCTTATTATTTACAACATCTTTATTCATAAAACTAATAAATTCATTTAAATCAATTTCTATATCTTTTTTCTGAGATAGATAATAAATAAAAATGTCATTAATCTTCTCTTCATCCATTTCTAAAATGCCAGCAATATCCTGTGTAGTTCTTTTCTTATTTATAGAATCTACAGCTACAAAATTTTTCAACCTTGTAATATCTTTTTTAGTTTTCTCATCAATCTTGTCATTTAATTTTTCATTATTATAAGCTTCATTTTCAATGAAATTAATAAACTCATAAAATGTCATTTTATTATTTTTATCTGAATTATAATAGTCATAATACAAAATTTTTAATAAATAATCTTCAACACTAACATCAGAACCTAAATCTTTTAATTTATCATTTAGTTTATCATAAGTTAATTTTTGATTAATAGTATTTCCATACCCTAGCACTTCATCTACTTTTTCATCATTTTCTATTTTATCTAAAAACTTAGAAACGTTTTGCTCATCTTCATTTTTATAAATAATTGCCATTTGATTATTTTCGTCAAATATATCTGCAATTTCATCTGTTTTTGCTTCTGTATAATCAATTCCCAAATTTCCTTTTAATACGAAACTTATTAAAAATATTACTATAAATATAACTGCTGAGAGGAATCTAAATTTATAACTAATTTTTCCTAATTTTCCTAACTTAATATTAGGAGCCTTCTTTTTTGTTTTCACTATGTATTTGTCAAACATCAATATTAAAGAAGGTAAAACAAAGAAAATACAAATTAAACTAAATAGAACTCCCTTTGCCAAAACAAAACCTAAATCTTTTCCTATTTTAAAACTCATAAATACTAAAGCAAGAAGTCCTACAATAGTAGTTATAGAACTACTAGATATAGCTTGAAAAGCTTTATATAAAGCATTTTTCATTGCCTTAACATTATCTTTTTCTGTTTTCTTTTCTTGATCATATCTGTTCATTAGCATTATTGAATAATCCATAGATAACGCCATTTGCAATATTGCAACAATTGAATTAGTAATATGAGAAACACTAGGAAAAATAATATTAGTTCCTTTATTTAATACAACTGCCATTAATATTGATGTTAAAAATAAAAATGGTTCAACATAAGATTCGCACATTATAATTAAAATAACTAAAGCACATGCAACAGCTAAAATAATAATCCAAATTGGTAATACTGTTTTATTTGTATCTGAAACATCACCACTTGTATATATTGTATAATCTTTATATTTCTCGCTAACTTGTTCATATACATCACTTGCCATTTCTGAATCAGATTTATCATCAACAGTAATAACATATAAAGTATATTTATCTTTATTGTAATTTTCTGTATTATCGTAATCTACTTCATCAACACCATTAATATTTTCTAAATCTGTTTTTACTTGTATTTTTTCATTTTCAGGTAAGTTCTCAAACATTAAGTTTAAGGAACTTGTTTCTGTACCTTCAAATTCCCTTTCCATAATATCCATACCAATTCTTGTTTCTGAAGTATCTGGTAAATACTTTGAAATATCATGATTTATATTTACTTTGGCAGAATATATACCTGAAATAATAGTCAAAATTATAAATAAAATTAAAATAAAATGTCTTTTATTTACTATAAATTCAGTAACTTTTCTCAAATAAATCCATCCTTTCATTTTTCAGCCTGTTTTATATTATACGCCGGTTAATTATATATTGGAAGAATAAAATTAATAAATGTGTCTAAATTTAGACATTTTTATTAAAATTGTATTTATATTATAGAACAAGCATGGTATAATATTAGATAGTTTTAATATATTTTAGAAAGGATTTCAAAATGAAAGTACAATGTCTAAATTCATCATCTATAAAAACTAGAAACTTAATAAAGAAAACTTTTGCAGAATTAATACATGAGAAGAAAAAATTAAACAAAATAACAGTTACAGAATTAGTCAATAGAGCTCAACTAACACGAAGCACCTTCTACACTCATTATGATAATATATACGAAGTTGCACATGATTATCAAATGCAAACTATTGAACTATTATGTAGTGAAAATTTAAAATTGCATTCCAAACAAGATATAGAAAATTACTTTAATAATATAATTCAATGTTTAAAAGATAATGAAGAAACCTATAAGCTACTATTATCAGCATATGACTCACTTTTATTTCTAGAGCAATTAAAAGAAATTGCTAGTGGAAAAATATATGACGCCCTAAAAAATAATAATAATGATAAATATCTTAAACTTAATATCTCATTTCTTATGAATGGAATTTTATTAGAAATTTTAAAATATTTTAGAAATGAAAGTACATACACTTTAGACGAATTGCTATTTAATATGAAAAATTGGTTCAACAAATTATTTAATTAATTTCTCTTCTTTAGGCATAACACAAATTATTAAATTCAAAATAACCCCTAAATATTGAGCGATAAATATTTAGGGGTATCTTATTTTTAATTTCTTTTAACAATCATTAATATTTTTAATAACCCTATCATGGATTATTAAAGCTTTATACTATTACTAATTGAAAAACTTTCCAAATTAAATTGACACACATACATAAAACAATTCCACAAATTGTTGGCACTGCAAAAGCAATAAAAGTCCATTTATTACTCTTAGTTTCTTTTTTTATGGTCATTAATGTTGTCATACAAGGAAAATGTAAAAGAGTAAAAATCATCACATTAATTGCAGTAATTACTGTCCACCCATTTTGAATTAGTATCTGACCAATTTGTGTACTATCTTCTATTCCAATCAATTTTCCAGCATTCATATACATCATTAAAATAATAGGAAGAACTATTTCATTTGCAGGAATTCCAAAAATAAAAGCTGTTAAAATATATCCATCTAGTCCCATCAATCTGCCCAAAGGTTCAAAAAAATATGCAATATGTGTAAGCATTGATAAACCTTCAATTTGCACATTAGCCAATATCCAAATTATAAAACCAGCTGGCACAGCTACACTTACTGCTCTCCCTAACACAAATAAAGTTCTGTCAAAAATAGATCTAACCACTATACTTCCTATTTGCGGTTTTCTATAAGGTGGTAATTCTAAAATAAATCCACTACTTTCACCTTTAAGTAAAGTTTTTGACAACACTTTTGAAACAAGTAATGATAAATAAATTCCCAAAATTATTACCAGTAAAACCATACCTGTTGATATTAAAGTTCCACTAAATCCCCCAACAGCACCAGCAAAAAATATAGTAGCAATAGTTATTAAAAAAGGAAATCTACCATTACACGGAACAAAACAATTAGTCACAATTGCGATAAGTCTTTCTCGGGTTGAACGCATAATTCTACACCCAATAACTCCAGCAGCATTACAACCAAATCCCATGCACATAGTCAGTGCTTGTTTTCCACATGTTCCAGCTTTCCTAAAAAAATTATCCAAATTAAATGCAATTCTAGGAAGAACTCCCAAATCTTCTAGCAATGTAAATAATGGAAAGAATATTGCCATTGGTGGCAACATAACACTTACAATCCAAGTAACAGTTTGATAAATACCATCAATCAATAAATTAATTATCACTTCCGGTAATTTAAAAAAGTATAATAAACTTTCTAAATTATCTCTTCCAATTCCAAAAATCCAAGATAAAAATTTGCTCGGATAATTTGCTCCCACAATAGTGAGCCAAAAAATAACAGCAAGCATTGCAATCATTATTGGAATTCCAAATTTTTTAGAAGTTACAATTTTATCAATCTTTCTATCTCTTTCATTTAAAGAATCATTTTTTGTAATTACCATACCTGCAATTTTTTCCGCTTCTTTAACAATCTCTTCCTGCTCCATCTCATCAAAAACTTGCACATTTTTATTATCTATAGACACACATATCTTTTCTTTCAAATTATTCAATGTAGACTTCTTAGTAGCTATTGTCCCTACTACCGGAACACCCAACAATTTTGATAATTTTTCTAAATTAATGTTAATATTTTTCTTTTTAGCTTCATCCAATAAATTCACACACACAACAACATTACTAGTAATTTGTAAAATTTGTAACACCAAATTTAAGTTTCTTTCTAATGATGTTGCATCTACAACAGTCACAATAGTATCATACTTACCATCTACAATAAAATCTTTTGTTACATCCTCCTCTTTGGAATACGATTCTAGCGAATATGTTCCTGGCAAATCCACTAATAAATAATTATTATCTTTATACTCATATGTACCAAAACTACTTTCAATTGTTTTTCCTGGCCAATTACCTGTATGCTGATGCAATCCAGTCAATCCGTTAAAAACACTACTTTTGCCTACATTAGGATTGCCAATTAATCCAATAACAAAATTGCTGTCATTTTTTAAATTAGATAAATCTATATTTAATAAGCTATTACCTGTTGAATTCTTCGTAAGACCCATACATTTTCAAAATCCTTTCTAAAATTAATTTAACGTTCAAACATTTATAATTTTTTCTTATTCTTAATATATTCAATAAGTGTATTTTTGTTGACATGATTAGATTTTTATTAGATAATTAATAATATAAACAGAAAAATGAGGAGTTAGGTAAAAATGAAAGATTTTGACACGATATATAATGAATTAAAAACAAAATATTCCAATATAGACACTGAAAGAAAAAAGAACATAAATACATTTATAATTTTTGCAGTAATAACTATAATATTTTTTATCCTAAGTTTCTACATCTCAATTTTGATGTTATTACCAGCCTTTTTATGTATTGTTATAGGAGTTATAGTATTATCTAAATCTATTTCAAGATTAAAAAAAAGTTATAAAAATACGGTCATTAGTGAATTAGTTAAAAATTACGATGAAAACTTAACATTTAATGCTGATATGACAATTAGTAGACTATTATATAATGACGCAGAATTTGAACCTTATGATAAATTTACTGCAAACGATTATATTAGTGGAAAAATCGATGGTACAATAAGCTTTGAAATGGGTGATGTACAAACATATGTTGTAAGTACTGATAATGATGGAAACACAACATATTCAACCATATTTAGAGGTCTATTCTCAACCGCAAAATTACCTCAAAACATAAATAGTAGAATCAAAATACATTCAGATAAAGGACTACTTGGAAAATTTATACCAAATAAAGAATTAATGCATATGGATTCACAGGAATTTGAAAAATATTTTGATATATACACAAATGATAGAATTTTAACAATGCGTATTCTAACATCAGATATAATGGACTACTTAATTACCTTTAGACAACAAAATAAAATTAAATTTGAATTTACACTAAAAAACAATTATTTATATATTAGAATACATTGTTCCGACATGTTTGAAACTTCAATATTTTCAAACATATTCAACTACAATACTTTAAAAAAATATTATACATTTTTAGACTTTATATGTACTCTAAATAAAAAAATATACTATACATTAAATGAAAAAAATTTATAAGAAAGGAATAAGTAAAACTAATAATGAAAGATTTTGATACAATATATAAAACATTAGAGTCAAAATATCCTATCAATGACAAATATGTTGATATAAAAAGAAGAAAAAAATCAATATTAATAGTAATTCTTTTTGTACTTCCATTCGCAATAGCACCTTTTATATATACATTTATGGCTATTTTGGGTATGTGGGGATTTAGTAATCCTGAATTATTTAAAAATCCCATATATATGATTGCACTATTCGTATTAGATAAATTAGAACTAGTAGTTACAGTAATATCATATACCATAGGAATTATATTAGCTATTAGCCTGAAAAAAATAAATCCAACGTACAAAAAGGATTATAATAAAGATATTCTTTCTACTCTAGTAAAAGAATATAATCCAAATTTAGTTTTTACAGATGAACAGTCAATACAGCAAGCTGATTATGACAATGCCGAATTTGAACATTATCATAAATATACTTCTGAAAATTGTATTTATGGTCAAATTGATGATATAATAAATATTAATATTGGTAATGTATGCACATATATTCCTGACAATGATCACGGAGACAAAATAGATTTTGAAGGATTTTTTTCAATACTTCAGCTTCCTAAGAATTTGAATTGTAGTATTAAGCTTCGTATAGACAGTTTATTTACTAATCACGCACCAGATGAAACTTTAATGAGCATGGATTCAAGTGAATTCGAAAAATATTTTAATGTATACACAAATAATAGATTAGTAGCAATGCAAATTTTTACCGCTGATATAATGAATAATTTTATTAATCTTAGAACAAAAGATAATATAGTTTTTGATTTTACCATAAAAGATAATCTATTATATACAAGAGTATATTTTCCTCCTATGTTTTGGGAACTCCTTCAAGATAATTCAACAGATTATAATACACTAAAAAAATATTATGAAACACTAGATTCTACATATACTCTAAACAAAATGATAAATCATATAATTAATGAAAAAATTTTATAAAGGAGAAATACTATGACACCAATTCCAATTATAATTTTAATCGCTGTTATTGTAATAATTTTAGCAATGTATAACAGTCTTATTAAGCAAAAAAATTCAGTAAAACAAACACGTTCAACAATTGATGTATATTTAACACAAAGATTTGATTTAATTCCAAATTTAGTTGAAACAGTTAAAGGATATGCAAAACATGAAAAGGAATTATTTGAAACAATTACTAAACTAAGAGCAGAATATAATCAAACTAAAGAATTAAGTAAAGCATCAGAATTAAATAATAAAATAAATAACGTTATTTTATTAGCTGAAAATTATCCAGATTTAAAAGCAAGTGAAAACTTTCTAAATTTACAAAAAAATCTAACTAAAGTAGAAGATCAGCTTCAAGCAGCCAGAAGATTATACAATATGGATGTAACAAATTACAATACTTCTATTCAAACATTTCCAAAAAATATAATTGCTGCATGTTTTGGTTTCAAAAAAGCTGAACTATTTGAATTAGAACCAGGTAAATCTGAAAATGTAAAAATCGATTTATAAAAATTGAACAAATCTCGCTAAGCTAAAAAATAGCCCTAAAATGTCTAACATTTTGGGGTTATTTTAATTTTTCTACTTTTACTAACTACTCTTCAATTTTATTCTATCAATTCCATAAATAATATATCCAACAATAACAAAAGCAACTGTCAAACTTAAAATATTAAGAAATACATTTACATTTCCCAATAAATTTACATCTAAAAAAGCATAAACATATCTCCCAATATTCGCCTCTATCCTTGCTGAAATATCAAATCTTGACTGTATAAATACAAAAATCACATATAAATACGGACCAATAATCCAAATTAATGGATCAAACCATTTAAATTGTCTTTTCTGATCAAACAATAACCAATCAAAAATAGTTAGTGTTGGCATTAAATAATGTAAAATAATATCAATTACCTTAAAACTTTGATATGGATTTTGTTTCAAAGCATAAGGAACCAAAATAAAATGATATACCGTCATTGTAAGAATAATAGAAATCATTATCTCACCTTTTATATGATGTGAAATTGTACTACACCCGTGAATTCCTTGCTTTAAAATATCCTTAATTGTAACAATAATTAAGGATAAAAATAATCCAACACAGCAAATATTACTTAATATAGTAAAATATAAAAAATTAATAGCTTTTATTTTCCCTGAAAAAATACCAAAATCATACATTATAGAAAAAAAGCCTAAACAAAAAGCGGCTAATCTATAAATAAGTGCAATCAATCTATTATTAATATTCATGCCAACATTCAACCTTCTTTTATCTAAATTTAATCATTAGCCAATCCAAAACTAATACCTATCGCACTATTTATCCTTCCCATAATTTTTTCATCATCAATATGACCAATCTTTTCTTTTAATCTACTTTTATCAATCGTTCTAATCTGTTCAGCCAATACTACAGAATCAGATTTTAATCCAACATCTTTAGACTCAATTTCAATATGAGTAGGTAATTTATTCTTTCCTACCTGAGAAGTAATAGCAGCAGCAATTACAGTAGGACTATACTTGTTTCCAGTATCATTCTGAATAATTAAAACAGGTCTAATTCCTCCTTGTTCTGAACCAACTACTGGACTTAAATCAGCATAGAACATATCTCCTCTTTTGATTACCATATTAATCACTCCTAATAATTCTATATATCGAATTTGTAAATTATCATATTTTAATATTAGAAATTCAGTTATCTTTATTTAGAAAAATTATAATATTTGAAACCTACTATATTCTATGATTGCAGTCCTATTATTGTTTACATCTGTTACCTCAATTTTTTCTGGAATACCACTTTGTTTATTAATAAACAAAGTTTTACCATAATTATATTTATTTTTTCCACTTTTATTTTTCACAAATACAATATAGTATTTTTCATCTTCGCTAATTTTTCTCTCATCTGGTAAATTTTTATAATCAGCTACAAATGCATCAAAACCAACAATATCTTTTGCTATATCCTCATAATTATCAAAAACTTCCTCAAGAGATAATTTAGTATTTTTAATTACCACTCTATTCTTAGAATTTTCAATAACTAAACCATTTCCTTCATTATCAACAATTTCCTGTTTTTGATAATCATCTTGTTTTTTCTGTTTCAAACTATATGTATTTGAATTTTTATTACTATAAATCGTTACATTTGCTTCAATTTCATAATTTCCAATACTTAAAATAAAATCATCAATTTCACTAATGTTTTCGATACTTTTATTATTACCAACAATGAAAAATTTATAACTAATAAAAAATAAAATTAAAGATAAAAAAATCATACAAATAATAAAAATTCTTTTTTTCATAAAAATCTCGTTCCCCTCTTTTAAAATAAAATCAAACAAAAACATAAAATTTTTATACTTTCAAAATTCTTATTAAAATGTATGACAAAATATAATATTTATGTAATTACAAAAATCATATTTTTTTACGATTATACAAGTTATATTTCAAGCATTATCCGGGTTTTACTTGAAATTTCTTTTCTCATTTTTATCATTATTTTTTTCTCTAATCTAGAAATATAACTCTGTGAAATACCAAGCATATCTGCCACTTCCTTTTGAGTTTTCTCTTTATATCCCTCCAATCCAAAACGTAAATTCATAATATATTTTTCTTTATCAGTAAGTTTAGAAATAGCAATTTTTAAAAGTTTATAATCAACCTCCTCCTCTAAGTCTTTATAAATAATATCCTCATCTGTTCCCAAAATATCAGAAAGAAGCAATTCATTTCCATCCCTATCTTGATTTAAAGGTTCATCAATAGACACTTCTCCCTTTAATCTATTATTTCTTCGTAAATACATCAAAATTTCATTTTCAATACAACGTGAAGCATATGTTGCAAGTTTAATATTTTTACCTATATTAAAAGTATTTATTGCCTTCATAAGACCAATTGTGCCAATTGATATTAAATCTTCTAAATCAACACCTGTATTTTCAAATTTTTTTGCAATGTAAACAACTAATCTCAAATTTCTTTCTACTAAAATTTGTTTAGATTCACTATCATCAGCTGAAAATCGTGATAATACTTCATTTTCCTCTTCTGGTGACAAAGGCGGTGGTAAAGTTTGACTCCCATTAATATAAAATATCGGTAATTCATCCAAGTCTTTTTTGCTAAACTTTCGAAACAAATCCTTCAAAATTTCTAATATATTCATCTTACTACCCCCTTTAAAAATGTAATCCAAAAATTCCAGAATAATATTTGTTTGTACTCAAGTTTTCATTACATATGCCAATAACAGAATCAATATTTTTCTTATTAAAGTCATCCTTTAAAATAATATACTTTGGTAAAAAACCTAATAAAAAACTATTTGCATTTCCAATACTTTTATATGGAATTAAAAACATTCCTAAAGGTAAATTTCTTTTTCCGACTCAATATATCATTAAAATTTGCAATAATGTCTCCACTTAAAACTGTTTTTAAAGAATCTTTTTCCACAATAATAACAGGTTTGCCTGTGTATGGTTCTTTTAATAAATTTCCTGTATCGAGTAATACCCTTAATTGAGCCTCACCCACATCAGTTCCTATAACAATATCTTTGAAAATATGTTTTTTCTTATTTCTTAACACTATTAAAATAAAAAATATTCCAACAAAAATTGAAATTGGAATAATAAACGCTGAAAAATTAGTAAATAAGATACCATTAATAATACATATTTTTCCAAAGTTCAAAAAATTTGTTAAAGCAAAAGATATTCCACCATACACAAAACTAATAAAATAAAATAACAAAGCTTCCTTCAGTAAAGCCTTTAAATTAGGAGGATTAAAAGCTACTTTTACAATAATTAAGCAAACTAAAACTTGAATTAAATACAATTTTGTAAACACGAAAGTTAAAATATAAAATAAAGCTCCAATACCACCTGCAACAAATTTTCTAAAGTATTTTTCATGTAAATTTAAGACAATTGATTCTGATAAAATAATTGCTAAATTCATAATTAAATTTTCTATAAATAACATATCAATATATATAGTCATAATTACAAATCCATCAAAAAGCAATTAACTTTGCAAATTTGTTCCTTCCTATTTAGATTGTTTTTATTATAATGAAAAAGTCATAAAAAACTTGTCACATCTTAATGTAGAAAAAAAGAAATAATCTACAAAACATAGATTATTTCTCTCTAATATTCACTCTATATATTTTCTTTGACAATAATGGATATATTATTTCATATTTTTATTTTTTCTTAAAAAAGCAGGTATATCTAATCCATCACTTCCAATACTAGCACTCTCAGTTGTAGTAGTAGGATTCATTTTTCTCTCCCATGCTTTATTAACTATATCAGTAGCTCTATGATCTCTCTCATCTTCATTTTCAAATCCAGTTGCAATAACTGTAATTTGAATTTCATCTCCCATAGAATCATCTGTTACAGAACCAAAAATAATATTTGCTTCTGGATCAGCACTGCGTTGAACAAGTTCAGCAGCTGTATTAGCTTCATGTAATCCAACATCACTACCACCAGTAATATTAATAATAACTCCTCTTGCACCTTCAATTGATGTTTCAAGTAATGGGCTTTGAACAGCTTGTTTTGCAGCATCTTCTGCTCTATTTTCACCAGAAGCTCTACCAATACCCATATGAGCCATTCCTCTATCAAGCATAATTGTTTTAACATCAGCAAAGTCTAGGTTTATTAATCCAGGTACAGCTATTAAATCAGAAATACCTTGAACACCTTGTCTTAAAACATCATCAGCCATTCTAAATGCCTCTATTATTGAAGTTTTTCTATCAATAACTTGTAATAATTTATCATTTGGAATTACCACTAAAGTATCAACTTTACCCTTTAAATTTTCTATACCTCTTTCAGCTTGAGATAATCTCTTTTTTCCTTCAAATGTAAATGGTTTAGTAACAACACCTATTGTTAAAATTCCCATTTCTTTAGCAGTTCCTGCAACTATTGGTGCAGCACCAGTTCCAGTTCCTCCACCCATACCAGCAGTAACAAAAACCATATCAGCACCTCTTAAAGCTTCTGCCAATTCAGTACGACTTTCTTCTGCTGCTTGTGTTCCAATATCAGGATTTGCTCCCGCACCAAGACCTCTTGTTAATTTTTCTCCAATTTGGATTTTTGTTGATGCCTTAGACAATTGAAGTGCTTGTCTATCAGTATTTACTGCTATAAATTCTACATTTTTTATTCCAGCCTCTATCATTCTATTTACAGCATTGTTTCCTGCACCTCCAACACCAATTACTTTAATTGTAGCAGTTCCATCCATCATGTAATTGTTGTTTTCTTCATTTTCCATTATCATAAGGTGATTCCTCCTTCAAATTAAAATATATATAATGTATATTTAGATAGAAAATTTAAATTTCCCATCAATATAAAAATTAAAAACATATTAACATTTCTTTTATTATGAATAAAAGAAATCTCTAACTTTACCTAAAACAGTCTTTATAACTGACTTATCAGCCTTAGTATCAATAGTACTTGAGACTCTCTTTACAAAAGGTCGTGAAGAAATATATCTAACTAAAGCATAGCTTGTCCTATATACAGGTTGAACTGTAGATAATAACCTCGTTGATGAAACTTTAACAGGAATATTCAAAATAATTTTACCAGCCATATCACTTTTACTTATATTAGAAATTCCCTCACCAGTCAAGATAACATTATTTATACTATTTTTTAATCCCTGTAATGTTATTTCCTTATTAATTAAAGAAAATATTTCTTCTATTCTAGCCTCAATAACTTCTATTAACTCAGAACTCTTAATTGTCTTGTTTCTTGTATCAGTACCATTATATGTATTTAAAATAATATTGGTATCATTATCTATAAAAGATTTTAATGCAAGACCATATTGACGTTTTAATTTATCAGCTTCTTCTTTTGAAATATTTAAAACATACGCAATATCATTAGTCACACTATCTCCACCAAGTGGTAAAGTATTACTATATATATAACTTGAGCCATGAAAAATTCCAATTTCAGTATTTCCAGCACCAACATCAAGAATCATAATATTATCATTTAATTCATTAGAATCTAAAACCAAATTTCTTTCAGCTAATGTTATAGGAACAATACCATCAATATCAATTCCTGCCTTTTTGCAAATATTCGTAATTTTTTTTATATAATTTTTATTTGCTAAAATCAATTGAGCCATTAATGTAAAACTTGAAGAATAACTTCCTGTTGGATCTTCTACAGTTTTTCCATCCTCTAAAATAAACTTATCTGGAAGAATATCTATTAACTCCTGATCTTCTGGTATATCTATTTCCCTTACAGTATTTAATGCAGATATAACATCCTTAGAAGAAATACCGTCAAATCTATCCTTAATTTCTTTAACTACGCTATTTTGGACTATACTAATATATTTACCTGGAATTGTGACATAAGCAGAATTGATTTTAAAATTTGCAATTTCTTCAGCATCTCTTATAGATTTAGAAATAGCAATAGAAATTCCATCCTCATCAATAATTTGTCCTTTACTAATCCCATGACATTTATAATCAGTATTACAAATTATTTCTATTTGCTTGAAATTATTTACTTTGCCGACAACTGTACTAACCTTAGAAGTACCGATATCAATCCCAACAATTATATCCCCTACAGCCAAAATAACTCCTCCATTTTTTCAACATCTTTTTTATAAAATATACAATCTTACTTTTGATATTTTATAACATTCTACATCAAATAGTACATATCAACATTTTGAGAAATTTGCTAAATGAACAAATTTAATACTCAAAAAATTAGAATTTATTTTATTTTTCACAAAAAATTCTATAGTTTTAAAAAATGTTACATTTCAATTTATTCATATGTTTAAGAATATTACATTTTCCCAAAAAAGTCAATAGAAATCGTCACGTTTCTGTAATCGTTCTGTAATCGTTTTGTAACAATGTAAATCAGTTACTAATATATAACACTTTTTTCTAAAAATCAACAAAAAGTGACAGAAAAATATTATTTTTTTAAATTTTTTTACGCATAATTAAAATGTTAAATACTTTATGTAAAGTAATTCAATATATTTCAAAATTAAATACTCAAAAAATACATTTTCAATTTATTAATTACGTCATTCATATCATCTAGCAAATTAATCTCATTTCTAATTTTACTTGCATCCTTCATTCCCTTAATATACCATGCAATATGCTTTCTCATTTCTCTAACAGCGGTATATTCACCTTTTTCCAAACAAACAAGTTCATAATGTTTTAAAATAGTATTCAAAATTTCTTCTTTAGATGGTGGACACCATTCTTTAGCTTGCAAAAATGCAGAAATTTCTTCAAAAATCCAAGGATTTCCCAAAGTAGCACGTCCAACCATAACTCCATCAGCACCAGTTTCTCTCATCATCATCTCTGCAGTCTTTCCATCAACTACATCCCCATTACCTATAACAGGAATATTTACGGATTCTTTTACTTTTTTAATAATTTCCCAATCTGCAACACCTGAATAAAACTGGTTTCTTGTTCTTCCATGTACAGTAATTGCAGAAGCACCAGCATTTTCAACAATTTTTGCAACATCTACAGCTACTATATTTTCTTCATCCCAACCTTTTCTAATTTTCACAGTTACAGGATGATTACTAACATTAACCACTTTAGAAACAATTTCTCCAATTAAATCTAAATTGAGTAAAAGCTTACTTCCATCTCCATTTTTTACAACCTTTGGAGCAGGACAACCCATATTAATATCAATAATATCAGCTTTATCATTTAAAAACTTAGCACTTTCTGCCATTATTTCTGGTTCATTACCAAAAATTTGCATTGAAACAGGTCTCTTTTCTCCATCAGTATTAATCATTTTTAAAGTCTTATCATCCCTGTAAAAAATAGCTTTAGAACTAACCATTTCACATTCAACTAAGCCCGCACCACACTCTTTACATATTTTTCTAAAAGCTAAATCAGTTACTCCCGCCATAGGAGCAAGTAAAATATTGTTATTCAATTTTACATTTCCAATTTCTAAGTCATGATAAAACATTAAATACTCCTAAATTACTACAAATAAATCTTTAAATCTTAATATATCACATAATAAAATAATCTAAACTTAAATATCTTCATTTAAAATATAACATTCTATCTTATTCGATAAAAATAGCTTTTTGTCTTCTCGCACTAATATTAAGAACCAACCCAACACAAATAAAATTAGTCAAAAGAGAACTTCCCCCATAACTTACAAAAGGTAACGGAACACCTGTAATAGGTAATACGCCAATTGTCATACCAATATTTTCAAGCATATGGAAGCAAAATACACCGGCAATACCTATAGCTATATAAGAACCTAGACTATCTTTAGCAGTCTTAGCTACATAAATAATTCTAGTAATTAAAATAACATATAAGATAATTATACTAGCAGAAACAACAAAGCCCATTTCTTCTCCTATAGCAGAAAAAATAAAATCTGTTGTTTTAGGATGTAAATATCCTAGTTGAGTTTGATTTCCTTGAAGTAACCCCATGCCAAATATTTGTCCAGCACCAATTGCTAATTTAGATTGCATTATATTATATCCAGCACCCCTAGGATCTTTTTCAGGATGTAAATATACATCAATTCTAGAAAGTGCATGAGCAGGTAAATTAACATAAATAACAGGTACCAAAATAGCAACTAACAAAATAGCAGCTACAATGTATTTTTTATTTATTCCAGAAGTAAATAAAACAAAAATAGTAGCAAAAATATATGCAGTAGCAGTTCCGAAATCTGGTTCTATCATTATTAAAGCTATAGGTAATGAAGCAATAAAAAGAACTATAAATAATTTATAAAATTTATTAATTTCCTTTTTTCCCTTAGCTTGTAATAAATTTAGCGAATATGCCATAAACAAAATAGTGGCAATTTTTGAAACTTCAGAAGGTTGAAAAGATAAATTACCAACATTAAACCAGCTTCTTGCACCTGAAATAGGTGCAGTAAATAAAACTAAAATTAATAAAAATATGCAAACCCCATAAAATGCAGGTGCAATTTTTAAAATTTTATCATAATCAATAACAACTGCTAATACGAAAAATGGTATGCTTAAGGCAAACCATTGTAACTGTTTTATAAATTCATCATATTCGGAATTTTGAGTAGTTGAAAAGAGTGCAACCAATCCAACGCCAAATAATAATATTGTACAAATTAGCACTCCCCAATCTAAATTCTTCAATAATTTTTTTCTCATTTAAAAACCTCTTAATCTGTAGTTAATTTAAATTTCAAGTATCAATAACTTTAATATCTAATTTTCAGATTTTTGTTCAGTTTTTTCTTCTTCATTTGCAATATTGTCTTCTTCAACACTTGCATTTTTTTCATTTTGTATCTCTGAATTATCCTGATTATCTTCAATAACTTCTACAACAGTTTCAACATCCTCTTCATCATCTTCGTCATCATTTTCTACCATTGAATTAATTTCATCAATATCATGTTGTTCTTCCTGCTTTTCCTGTTCTTCTTGTTCATTCTCTATTTTCTCATTCTCACCTTGTACAGGACTCTCAATCTTTTGTTCTAATCTATGTTCTCTTAATTTCTCACCCTTCACATCATTTCTAATGTTCAAAATAGGAATATTAGCATAAAGAGCGGGTGCACCATTAGTACCATCTTCATTAGATTGATTTGTCAATCTAACATCTATTTCTTTTTCATCAACATCTATATATTTTTTTATTACTTCAATAATTTCTTGCTTCATTAAATCCAAAAAATCAGCAGACACATTAGCCCTATCTTGCATTAAAACCAAATGTAATCTTTCTTTAGCAGTATCTTTTGATGTTTCATCAGTTTCATGACCTGGCTTAAAAATCTTTTTAAAAAAAGTAGCTATACTTTCTAACATTTTATGACCTCCAGAAAAATTCTATTTTTTGCTAAACATTCTTTTTAACTTGGCAAAAAAGCCAGTTTCCTTTCCAGGTACACTTACCTCGATATTTTCACCTAAAATTCTCCTTGAAATTTCAATATAAGCCTTTCCAGAAGGTGCCTTCTTATTTGAAATAACAGGTTCACCTTTATTAGTTTGAGTAATAATATATTCGTCATCTGGAACAACACCAATCAAATCAATTGATAATAAGTCAACTATATCATCAACGTCCATCATTTCACCCTTTTTAACCATCGTTGGACGCAATCTATTAACAATTAACTCTGGATTTTTTATGTCGGAAGATTCTAACAGTCCTATAATTCTATCAGCATCCCTAATGGCAGAAATTTCAGCAGTTGTAACAACTATCGCTCTATCAGCACCAACAATTGCATTTTTAAAACCCTGTTCTATTCCAGCAGGACAATCAATTAAAATATATTCAAACTCTTCCTTCAATTTAGAAATTAAGTCCTTCATTTGCTTTTCATTAACCGCAGATTTATCTCTTGTTTGTGCAGCAGGTAATAAAAATAATTCCTTAAAACGTTTATCTTTTATAAGTGCTTGTCTAACTTTACATTTTTCTTCAACAACATCAACAATGTCATATACTATTCTATTTTCTAGTCCCATAACAACGTCTAAGTTTCTCAAACCAATATCTGTATCAATTAAAGCAACTTTCTTACCGGCTAAAGCAAGTGCAGAACCCAAATTAGCTGTTGTTGTAGTTTTACCAACTCCACCCTTACCAGATGTTATTACTATAACTTCTCCCATAAAATCCTCCTTGACTAAAAATAAATAACTTGTTTCTGTTTTACTTTATATATCTTATATTCTTTTAAAAAAAAAGTCAATGAAATTTGTAATATTTTTGTAATACTATTTTGTCAATTATCCGTAGTGTCCTAATTTCAAGTAATTTGAAATATTACAATTATATTAAATTAACTTATATATACAAATTAACCAAAAAAAGTCTCTTGTTATATTAGTTTATTTCTTATATAATAGCAAATAGAAATAATAATTTATTTTTCGGGAGGTGTTATATGCGTAGGCGAAAAAAATTAATAATACGAATATCACTTATTATCTTAGTAATAGCAATAGCCGTAGCAATTTTCTTTTTATTTTTCAAAATGCAAGACCCAATAGAAACAGTTGAAGAAAATTCAACTAGCGATAATGCTACTCCAATAAAAGTAGAAGTTGGTCCCAATATTGATGTTAAACTACCAAATAAAATTATAAATCTAGATACAAACACAATTACTTCTAATAATGATTCAAATCAAGTTGAAAATACAAACACTGTCCAAACAGAAAATGAAAATAGTACATCAGCCAATGAAACAACATCAGTTCCTGAATCACAAAATAATACTGAAAAAAAATATGAGCCATTAATAGAAGAAGTTCCATCAGTATATTTTGTAACTTTAAATCCTAAAGGTAATAATGAAGTAAGAATATTAATTGGACCTGATTCTGAAAAACTATTAAATAATAATTCTGACATAAAAGTAGGATACGAATATCAAATAAATAATGTACCAGAAAATATAAAAACAGAAATTTATTTTTCAATAGACAATTATGATTATCCTATCTTATTACTATTAGGAGAATCTGGAAAACTATACTATGTTGACATTGAAAAGGCATATACATATGGAAGTTTCAGTGTTGATGGATTTATTCAAGATATTCCAGAAGTAAAAGAAGTAAATACAACTACTGTTGAAAACGGTACTGAAAAATATCGCTCTGCCGTAATAACATGTACAAATGGTGAAGGATATGAGTTCACCTTAAGTATGATTGGCAGATAAAATTTTACGTTTATATTTATTTAGTATATATTACTAAATATTAATATATCATTTATAAAGGAGGATACAATATATGCAAAACTTAATTGAAATCAGATGGCATGGTAGAGGTGGTCAAGGTGCAAAAACAGCATCACTTTTACTTGCAGATGCTGCATTTAACACAGGAAAATATATTCAAGGATTTCCTGAATATGGACCTGAAAGAATGGGAGCACCAATTACTGCATACAACAGAATCAGTACAGAACCAATAACAATACATAGCAACATATATGAACCAGATTATGTAGTAGTAGTAGATGATACATTACTAGAAGTTGTTGATGTTGCAAGTGGTCTAAAATCTACAGGTGCTATCGTAATTAACACCACAAAAGATAACGAATATTTAAAAAATGTGCTAAAAGATTATGAAGGATCTATATATAAAATCGATGCAAGAAAAATATCAATTGAAACATTAGGCAAATATTTTCCTAATACACCAATGCTTGCAGCAATAGTTAAAGTATCAGGAATAATGTCAGACGAAGAATTTTTAAATGATATGATTGGTTCTTTCAAGCATAAATTTGCAAAAAAGCCAGAAGTTATTGAAGGAAACATGAAAGCCTTAGAAATGGCTTTAAAAGAAGTTGAAAAAGTTAAATAGAAAGGAAGATTTTATTATGTCTGAAAACAAAATAACTCCAAAGACTCCTTACCAAGACCTAACAATAGGTGGAAACATCTATGAAGCAGGAAATGCTAAGGAATTCAAAACAGGTGATTGGCGCAGTCAAAAACCAGTATGGATCCCAGAAAAATGTAAACAATGTGGATTATGTTGGCCTGTATGCCCAGATGATGCAATACCTGTTACAAAAGATAAAAAAAGAACTGATTTTAATTATGATGCTTGTAAAGGATGTATGGTATGTGCAAAAGTATGTCCTTTTAAGGCAATAGAAAAGGAGGATTAATAAATGGGAATTCGTGAAAGATTAAGTGGAAATGAAGCAGTTGCAATTGCAATGAAACAAATTAATCCAGACGTTGTAGCAGCATTTCCTATTACACCATCAACAGAAATACCACAATATTTTTCAACATTCGTAAGCAATGGACAAGTTGATACAAACTTTGTTGCAGTTGAAAGTGAACATAGTGCTATGAGTGCTTGCATAGGTTCAGAAGCTGCTGGTGGAAGAACAATGACAGCAACATCAGCAAATGGTTTATCACTAATGTGGGAAATGATTTATATTGCATCAAGCTTAAGATTACCTATAGTAATGTCTCTAGTAAATAGAGCTGTATCAGGGCCATTAAACATTCATAATGACCATTCAGATGCAATGGGAGCAAGAGATAGTGGTTGGATACAATTATTCTCTGAAAACAATCAAGAAGCATATGACAATGTAATTATGGCAAATAGAATTGCTGAACATGAAGATGTTTTATTGCCATTAATGGTATGTCAAGATGGTTTTATAACATCACATTCTATTGAAAACATTGAATTAATCGAAGATGAAAAAGTAAAAGCTTTCGTAGGTAAATATACACCAAAACATTATTTATTAGATGATAAAAATCCAATGGCAATGGGTCCATTAGATTTACAAAGCTACCTATTTGAGCATAAAGCACAACAAGCAATAGCAATGAAAAATGCCAAAAAAGTAATACTTGAAGTATCTGAAGAATTCGAAAAAATGACAGGAAGAAAATATGGACTATTTGAAGAATATAAATTAGATGATGCAGAATACGTTATTGTTTGTATGAACTCTACTGCAGGAACAGTAAAGCAAACAGTAGATCAACTTAGAGAAAATGGAGTAAAAGCAGGATTACTAAAAGTTAGAGTATTTAGACCTTTCCCAGGAGAAGAAATATCAAAAGCCTTATCAAAAGCAAAGGTAGTTGCAATATTAGATAAAGCTGATTCATTAAATGGACAAGGTGGTGCATTATATGAAGACGTTGTATCAGCAATGTACAATGAAAAACTAACAATTCCAGCAGTAAACTATGTATATGGAATTGGTGGTAGAGATACAACATCTAAAGATATAAAATCAGTATATGATGATTTAATGGAAATAGATAATTCTAAAAAATTAGATAATCCTTATAGATATTTAGGTTTAAGGGGGGATAAATAATGCCATATAATTTACAAGAAGTTATAGCAAATAAACCTTCAAGATTAACATCAGGTCACAGAATGTGTGCAGGTTGTGGAGCACCAGCTGTTGCCAGAATGATATTAAGAGCATTAAAACCAGAAGATCATGCAGTAATTGGAAATGCAACAGGATGTATGGAAGTATCAACTTTCATTTATCCTTACACAGCTTGGAAAGATTCATATATCCATACAGCATTTGAATGTGCTGGGGCAACTATTTCCGGAGCAGAAGCTGCATATCAATCAATGAAAGCACAAGGAAAACTTCCAGAAGGAAAAGAAACAAAATTCATTGCTTTCGGTGGTGATGGTGGAACATATGATATAGGATTACAATCACTTTCAGGTGCAATGGAAAGAGGTCATGACATGGTATATGTATGTTATGACAATGGAGCATATATGAACACAGGTATTCAACGTTCTTCAGCAACACCAAAATTTGCTGATACAACAACATCACCTGCTGGAACAGTTATACCAGGAAAAATGCAAAATAGAAAAGATTTAACAAAAATCATGGTAGGTCATCATATACCATATGCAGCACAAACACTTGCAATGACAAACTTTAAAGACCTATATGAAAAAGCAGAAAAAGCAATTTATACAAAAGGACCAGCATTCTTAAATGTATTAGCACCATGCCCAAGAGGATGGGGTTATAACACAGAAGACTTAATGATAATTAATAAATTAGCAGCAGATACATGCTATTGGCCATTATATGAAGTTGTAGATGGCAAATATTATATAACATATAAACCAGCTAAAAAACTTCCAATTGAAGAATTTTTGAAACCACAAAAAAGATTTAAACACATGTTTAAACCAGGAAATGAATGGATGATAAAAGAATTTCAAGAAGAAGTTGATAGACGTTGGCAAGAACTAATCGACTTAGAAGAAATGACAAATAAAGAAGAAAACTAAAAATCAACATTAGACATTAATAATGCCGAATAAAATTCGGCATTAGAGAGTATCGTAAAGTTTGTGTAAACTTTAAACTTCTTATGATATAAAACATAATATAAAAAAATTTATTTATGC
>CANPZM010000008.1 GCA_947589065.1 uncultured Clostridia bacterium | reverse complement strand
AAAAAAATAAACTGGAAATTTTTATATAAAATATTTGAAAAAAAAGTTGGTAATGTTATAATTAGTTCGAATTTAATATAAAAAAGGAGAAATTTGTATGTATAAGCTAGTTGCAATTGATTTAGACGGTACTCTGTTAAATTCTTATGGCGAAGTTACAGAAAAAACAAGAGAAATAATAAAACAAGCAACATCAAATGGAATTGAAGTTATTCTTGCATCAGGAAGGCCAATTAGCTCTGTGCAAGATTTAGCAAATGAATTAAATGCAAACCATTATATTATTTCAGGAAATGGTGCCATAGTCTATGATATGAGAAAACAAGAAATTGTTTATGATAAATTTTTAACAAAAGAACAAATTCTAAATATTGTAAAAGTATGCGAAGAAAATAGCATATATTACAATATATATACTGAAAATGATGTTTTGACAAAATCATTAAATTATAATACTTTATTTTATCACAATGAAAATGCTCATAAACAAGAAGAAAAAAGAACAAATATAAATATTGTTTCTGATGTGGGCAATTATATTGAAAAAACTGAAGGAGAAAGATATTTAAAAGCTACTGTTTGCGATCAAAGTAGAGTCATTTTTAATAGTATAATCAAAAAATTAAGAGATATACCTAATATTGATGTTTTAGATGTAGAACACATGTCAAAAAAAATAATAAAATCAGGAACAGAAGAAGTTTTGGTAGAATATTGTTATACAGAAATTACAAATAAAAATGTAAATAAATGGGAAGCTATAAAATATATTATCGAAAATGAAAAAATAAAGCCAGAAGAAGTAATTGCAATAGGTGACAATATTAATGACAAAGAAATGATAGAAAATGCAGGGCTAGGTGTTGCAATGGGAAATAGTACACAAGCAATTTTTGAAATTGCAGACACCAAAGTAGCTACAAACAACGAAGACGGAGTATATGAAGTTTTTGAAAAATATATAAAAAAACAAAATTACAAATAAATTACAAACAAATAATATTTAAGTTACATTTTTTCGATTTTATTTACTTAAATACGACAATGTTGTACAATTATACTAAGAGTTTTGTAAAAAATATAAGAATAATAGTATATTATTTTTTTACATTTAGAATATGAAAAAATGTTGAAAAATGTATATTTATCGTTCATATATAAAATTTTTACAAAATCATAAAAATATCAAAATACACATTTACTTTATTTTATTATAGAAAACAAAAAATTATCTATAATAAAACATGCTAATTTAATACAAAATAAGGAGGAAACAAAAATGGCAATGAATCCAATGCAAAGAAAGGTTAGAAATTCTTTCCTTTTGGGCGTTATAGTAGCACTAATAATTGGAGCAGTAGCAGTAGTTATATTAATATTACAAATTAGAAAATTAAATGATGAAATAACTGCAGCACAAACAAAAGCAAAAACACTTACAACTAATGTATATGCTCTTACAAAAAATGTAAAAGAAGGAGAAAACTTAGCAGGAGATGCTGAAGGAAATGGGATAGCAATTGAAACTGTAGCTGTACCTACTCAAATAGTTCCAGAAAATGCACTAACAGTGGAACAACTTGAAAAATATAAAGAAAATGATGCATACCAGATGGTATCAAAACTAGACATGAAATCAGGGACAATTTTAACTACTGATTTAGTAGAAAAGAGCAAAGACTCAACAAGTTATAGAACAGTGGAATATTCTATGATTTCATTACCTTCAAAACTAGTTGATGGAGATTACATAGATATAAGAATAAAATACTTCTCTGGTGAAGATTTGGTTATTTTATCAAAAGTTTATGTAGATTCATGCACAACAAACTCTATATATCTAACACTTTCTGAATCAGAATTATTATTATTGAATAATGCCATTATTGAATCATATATAATAGAAGGAGCTTCATTATATGCAACACTATATAAAGACGAAGCACAACCTAAACTAACTCAAACATACTCAGCAAATGAAAATGTAGCAGCATTAATGAATAAAAATGGAAACGGAAGTAGAAATAAGGATATAATGCAACAAATGAATGAAGCTAAAAGTATTACAAGAGACTTTGTTAATAGTTTAATGAAAAAATACGATACAAGCGAACAAATTGATAAAGTTCAAGAAGGATTTAGTCAAGAAAGATCTAACATTCAAGCTGCTAGAGAATCTTTACTAGGAAGTATGGGATATTAATATATATTAACTTGGAGGAATAAATGAAAAAAATTGCTTTTATTGGATCATACGAAAAGACAGATTTCTTGCTATATGTGGCTAAAATAATGACTATACTTGGTAAGAAAATTATATTAATTGACGTCAGTGTTATACAAAAAGCTAAATATGTTGTACCTGTAATAAAACCAACTAAGACATATATAACAGAATATGAGGGAATAGATGTAGCAGTAGGTTTTTCAGATATGGATGAAATAAGAAGCTATATAGGTTTAAAAGCTGAAGAAGAATTTGAATATGATTATGCATTATTAGATATAGATACATATGATGAATATTGCGAATTTAAAGCAAGTGAATCAATAAAACATTATTTTGTTACATCGTTTGACGTATATTCATTAAAAAGAGGAATAGAAGCTCTATCTGGATTAGAAAACCAAACAACAATAACAAAAATTCTATTCTCAAAAGATATGCTAAGAGAAGAAGATGAATATTTAGAGTTCTTAGCAATGGGATGCAAGGTAGATTGGGACAAAGAAAAGATATATTTCCCATTCGAAAGAGGCGACCAAAGTGCAATTATTGAAAATCAAAGAACAGCTAGAATAAATCTTAAAAATCTTAGTGCACAATACAAAGATGGACTAATATTCCTAGTTGAAGGAATATTAGAAACAGAAGGTATTGGCGGTGGAGAAATTAGAAAAGCAATTAGAAAAATTGAAAAAGGAGCATAATTATGCCTATTATAACATTTTGGAGCAATAGAGAAAAAGAAACAGCACAAACATTATCAATGATTTCAATTGCAAGCTATTTAGCAGTTGAAAATAATAGCAAAATTTTAATAATAGATACTAATATTAATGATGAAACAATAGAACATGCTTTTTGGAAAGAAAAAAATTCATCAACTCAAAGAGTAATAAGGCAATTAAATGCTGGTAGAGTAGACATTGGTTCTGGAATTGAAGGACTAGCAAAATTAATAACTTCAGGAAAGAATTCATCAGATTTAATTTCAGATTACTCAAAAGTAGTATTTAAAGGAAGATTAGAAGCCATTGTTAGTTATAAATCAAAAAATGAAAATACAATGGATAATAAAAGAATAATTTCAGTATATAAAGACCTAATCAGACTTGCTAACCAAGAATATGACTATGTATTTGTAGATTTACCAAAAGGACAGAATATTGCTTGGGTTAATGAAATATTAGATATTTCACATGTAATAGTTTTAAACATTACACAAAGATTATCTGATATGGATGACTATATTAATTTAAAGCAAAATAATGCAATTTTTTCAAAAGGAAATATTTTACCTTTAATAGGAAGATACGATAGATATTCAAAATATACTAAGAAAAATATTGCAAGATATATTGGAGAAACAAAAGATATTCCTGCAGTTTCATATAATACACTATTTTTTGAATCTGCAAATGAAGGCAATATAGGAAATTATTTCTTAAAATTTAGAAAAAGCTTAATTAGCAGTTCAGATAGAAATGCTGTTTTTGTTGATGAAGTAGCAAATGCAGCTGATAGACTTATACTAAAAGTTCAAGAAGTACAAATGATGAGAAGATAGAAAACATACACGAAATAATATACAAAGCAAAAGAGAAAGGAGTTTCTTTAGAAATGGTTAATATACTACTTATAATCTTAGTCATTTTTGCTGTTCTAGCCTATATAGCATATAAAATAAAAGAAAATCAAAAAGCTGAAACCGAAAATATTATAGAACAAGATGACCAAACTTATACATTAGAAAAAATGATAATATTTATAAAAAGAAGATTAGATGAAATCACTAAAGTAAATTTATATGATATTGGACTATCAGAAGAAGAATTAAAAAGAAGAAAAAATAAAAAATATGAATTGAAAAAGGCTTTAAAAGGCTGTACATATGGTGATGTTAACGACAAGAAGTATATTAAAGAATTAATTTTTGACTTACTATCAAAAGAATATGGCGTTAATGAGATTAATATTTCTAAAGCAATACCTTTTGACATTCCATCTCTATTAACAGGACAAGACAAATTTGATATATTATTACATGAATATCAAAAAGACTTTGGATATGAAGCACTTACAGAATTAATTAAAAAATATAATCTTGCAGTATTAAAATATATACAAGGTGAATCAAAACCATGTTATGTTATTACAGACGAAGAGATTAGTGAAATATATGAAAAAGAAAACTTTCAATTATCATTTAATGATAAATTAGATGTAATTGTTCAAAGAATATATCAACAATATAAAGGATATAGCAGTATAGATGAAGTAAGAGATATGAACATCGATGGTGTATCTGGTGGCGTATCAGGACTTCCAGAATCATTTTTAAGCCAGGTTGCACAAACAGATGGAGATTACCTAAACCAAGTTATGGATGCTAAAGTTCCACGTGCTTGTGACAGTATATGGATATTCTTCCAAGGTAAATCAATACGTTTAGCATTTCTTTCATTTGGAACAGAATCAGAATTAAAAAGAGTATGTCAAAATATTTATAAATACAATAACCCAGGTCAGTTATCTGATACAAACGGTTATAAAATTAATGAAATGAAAGATGGCTCTCGTGTTGTTGTTGTTAGACCAAGTATGTCTGAAACATGGGCGTTCTTCGTAAGAAAATTCGACGTAAAAAGAGCTACACTAGAACAAATAGTAAGATTTGATGGAAAAGAAGAAGCAATAGAATTATTAAAATTTTTAGTAAAAGGTGCCAGAATTATAGCACTTACTGGTGAGCAAGGCTGTCGGAAAAACAACAATGCTTATGGCAATGATTGAAAACATATATGAAACAATGAACCTACGTATTACAGAAACTGCTTTCGAGTTACACTTAAGAAAAATATATCCAACAAGAAATATATTATCAATGCGTGAAACTGAAACAATTGCAGGTCAGGAATGTTTGGACGTTCAAAAGAAAACTGATGGTTCTGTTAATATCATCGGTGAGGTTGCAACAGACCCCGTAGCATCTTGGATGATTCAGTCAGCACAGGTTGCATCTAAATTTACATTATTTACGCACCACGCTAAAACATTTCCTAACTTAATAACAGCACTTAGAAACTCAATGCTAAGAGCTGGTACATTCAACGATGAAAAAGTTGCAGAAGAGCAAGTTGTTCAAGTATTAAACTTTGATATTCACTTAGTTAAAGACTTTAGAGGTAGACGTTATATTGAAAGAATCACAGAATGTATACCAGTAGAAGAAAAAAATGAATATACATATGAACATAGAAAAGAAAAAACATTAGAAGGAAAATTTGATAAATTCTTTGATAATGCAACAGTATTTTTCTCAAAAACAACAAACAAAGAGTTATATAAATATAGAAATATATTAGAGTTTTCAAATGATTCATATGTCTTAGTAAATCCAATTTCTGATGAAAATATTAGAGAAATGAGAGAAAATATGGATGACAATGATCAAGTAGCATTTGATGCTTTCATTCAGAGAAATTGGGGAATAAGCCCTCAAAGAATTGGAGCAACAGCAACAGAAGGAGCTGCAATAGCAAGAAAAGCAAAATCAGAACAACCAGCACCTGAACTTTAAAATGTAGGAATAGGAGGTATAAATTTCATGTCACAAGAAATGCTAGGAAAATTAATAGTTGGACTTTTTTCAGTATTTGGAGTAATTTTAGTAGCATATTTTATCGTAAACAAATTTGTTAATAAAAAGAACACCAAATTTGTTGCATCTTTGACAGATGGTACAAAAAGAAAATCTTTTTCTACTGAAATTTTATATCAAAGAATATATATTTTCTTAGTTTCAATACCATTTTTTAGAAGGTATATTTTAAAAATAAGAAGAAGACTTGAAATCATAAACCTTGAAGATGAGTATTTAACAAGACAACAAACTGCTCAAATGATGACAAAAGCAATTATAGTAGTTATTCCACTAACAGTATTAATTATATTAATTGCAAAAAATAACTTTATATTGCTTGCAACATTATTACTTTTCGAACTATTTTTTGTTGAAACATTTTTAGGAGGTATGGTCGATAAAGTAGATAATAAACTTTTAAAAGAACAAATAGATATGTTTTCTGAAATGAGACATGCTTATCATGAATTTAATCTTGTTGAAGAAGCTGTATATGAGGTTGCTCAAAATGATGAACTTGAAGTATCAAAACAAGCACAGAAAATATATGAAATCCTTATTTCAGATGATCCTGAAATGGAACTAGAAAAATATTATGATGTCGCACCTAATAGCTTTTTAAAAGAATTTGCAGGAATATCTTATCTAACTAAAGAATTTGGAGACAGACAAGATTCAGATGGTGCATCATTATACCTAAAAAATTTAAATAATATAACACAAGAAATGCAAATTGAAATATTAAAAAGAGAAAAATTAGACTATGTATTTCAATCACTAGCAATGATTGCTGCTGTTCCAATTTTATTTCTTGAACTAATAAAAAATTGGGCACAAAGTACATTCTCTTTTACGACACCTTTTTATGAGGGAAAAAATGGATTTATTGTCCAGATGCTTTTAATAGTACTTACATTTATATGTTATGTACTTGTTAGAAAATTAAAAGACAATGGAAGTGTAGATACAGGAAGAAATATGCAGAATCCGTGGGAGCAGAAATTATATTCAAAAAAATATATTAAAAAATTTATAAATCTAATTATGCCTAAAAAAAATACAAAAGAATATAGACTTAAGGTTAAACTAATGAAAGAATCAGCTACAAAGTTAAAAATGGAATGGCTCTATATTGACAGATGTGCATGTGCAATTTTAGCATTTGTAGTATCAATATTTATGTTTTGGCAATTACATAATTTAACAATAACATTTATATATAAAGAAACTAAAGCAAGTTATGACCTGTTACGGTGCAATGGGAGAAAAAGAAGAGAAAAAGCAACAAGCAGAACTTGTAGTACATAATAAATATTTGGATAAATATAAAAGTAACAAAGGAATAACAAAAGATGACATTTTAAAAGATATTACAAAAGATGAATATTATAAAACTGCGACAGATAAAGAAATGAATGAAGCTGCAGAATGGATATATGGAGATTTGCAAACTATTCAAAACGAATATTTTCAATGGTTTGAACTGCTAATTTCTTTTGGAATAGGAGCAATAGCATATTATGGACCTATATGGTTACTTATGTTCCAAAAGATAATGCGACAAATGGAAATGGAAAATGAAGTTATGCAATTTCAAACAATTATACTTATGCTTATGAAAATCGAAAGAGTTAATGTTGAAATGATTCTTGAATGGCTAGAAAGATATTCTAATATTTTTAGAGAACCTATTTCAAAATGTGTTAACAACTTTGAAAGTGGTCCATGGGAAGCACTAGAAGAATTAAAAAATGATATAGCATTTCCACAATTAATTCGTATAGTTGAAAGTCTTCAATCAGCAGTTGAAAAAATTCCAATTAGACAAGCTTTTGATGAACTAGATACAGAAAGAGCATATTATCAAGAAAAACGTAAAGAATCTAATGAAAGACTTATTTCTAGGAAATCTATGATTGGTAAAGTTGTTGGCTTTGCACCAATGGTAGGTATGTTCTGTGGATACCTAATTGCTCCACTTTGTGTAATTGGATTATTAAGTATGACAAATGCATTCTCAGAAATGAGTAGTATGATGTAAAGGAGAAAAATATGGAAAATGCAGTAGATGCTTTAAAAATGGCAGCTGGAATTTTATTTTCATTATTACTGACAAGCTTATTAATATTAGCCTTTACACAAATAAATCAATCAGAAGATACAAGAGCCAATAATGAAGAAGTTCAAAAAACAGTAGAATTTAATAATAAATTTAAAGCTTTTGATAAATCAATAATGTATGGCACTGATTTAATTTCTGTTCTTGGATTAGCAATTTCTAATAATAAAATATGTAATTATGAAACAATGGCAAATCCTGACGGAAGATATAATGAAAATGTAAATGGTTCAATAAATATTGAATTTAAATTAATTACAGATGTTAAAACAAAATCTACGACTGAATATTATAAAAGGGATAATGAGGGAAAAATGATTATAGACACATCTAAACCAAGTACTTCTAGCGACAGTACGGTTATTGAAAAAGGAAAATGGATTTCTTTAGTAGTAAAAGTAGTAAATGGTAAAGATGATGAGGAAGACAAAAAAAAGCTAGATGTACTTGATCAAATTGCGATTAATGGACAAAAAAGTGAAAACAGAACAGAACAATATTCAAATAACAAACGTGAACTAACTATAACAACAGTAGATACATCAGGTTATGGAGACTTAAAAAAAAGAATTTTTAAATGTACTGATGTAAAATATGCACAAAATGGAAGAATTTATTCTATGTCTTTTGAGGAGCAAAATATAGATTCTTCAACATCTCCATAATATTTAGAAAGGACTAAAAATGGATAATGTTTCTAAAATGCTAATTATAGCTGCTGGAGTATTAATAACTGTTTTAACAATTAATGTTGCTACAGTACTTTTTAGATCAGCTACCAATATGTCTAAAACATATTTTTCAACAGAACAAATAAGTGAAATAAATACTTTTAATTCAAATTTTACAAGATTTGTGGGAGCTGTTCAAGAAGAAAATGATGATGGAACATTAACTGAAAATAGACAATATGCCACAATATATGATGTTGTCACTGCAGCTAATTTTGCATGGAACTATAATATGCAAATGGTTATAGATCCACTAAATGTACCAGAAGATGAATCAGAAAGAATCCTACATATAAACATACATAATAGTGAAAATGACGGTGATGGCTGCGATGATTTGCAAAACTGCACACAAGAGACTTTCGACAATTTATTACAAAATTGCTATTATAAAATTGGTGCACAAACAAGTAGTAATATTATGCATTATAAAGTTAATATTGATCATGTAAATGGTGATGGAAGAATAAATGAAGTAACATTTTATCCTGAAATTGAAGACAATATAGATTTATATATTAATGATGGTAATAATTTTAATCTTAAAAATAATATTGATTAAATTTTATTAATACTGTATAATGATATATATATAAAGGAGTTTTAATGAAAAAAATAATAGTAATAATAATTGTTATTGTTATTGCTGTAGTCAGCATCGTATATATGCATTTTGCTGAAGTTTCAAGAAATAAAAGAATTATTCAAGAAATAAATAATGAATTTTTAAATTATGAAAAAAGTATTGTCCAAATAAATACAGTAATTTCACTAATGAATAAAGCGATTCAACAAAATATAGATAATAATATTCCACAAGATGAAAAAAAGTTTTTTAAAGAAAATGATTATAATTCAATAAAAGTCTTTATTAATATTAAATCCAGAAATAGTACAATACCAATGGAAGATTTAATATTAAACGAAAATGCTGGAATGGAAAAAGTTTCATATGCATTTAGTGACATGATTTTTGAAATGACTGATATTGAATATCATAAAAATGGACAAGTAAAAAAAGTAATATTTACAGCAATTGAAGAAGAACTAAAAGAAAAAAATAATTAAAATGTTTTTAATATTTCCTAGTAAAAGGAATTAAAATAAAAATCAAATGAAAAACAAGGAGGACAAAATTATGGAGAATGCGTCAAAAGCGTTAATTATCGCAGGTGCGATACTTATATCAATTTTATTGATAGCAATTTCAATGTATATTTATAAATCAGCACAAGGAACTATTCAAACAGCTGCTGGTCAAATGGGACAACAAGATAAACAAATGTATAATGCAACAATTGAAAAATATATAGGGCAATCAAAAAAAGGAACTGAAGTAAAACAAATGATTGAGGAAATCATTTCAAATAATAATCAATATGTTAACGAAACAGGAAAATTTATTGCTATTAAACCAACGAGTGTTGCTGGATTTGCTACAACTGGAGAAGGTCTTGAAGGAATAAAAAATGGTGTGATTGGCTATGATGCAGATGCTTATAATGGTGAAGGTTGTGAAAATAATCAAAAGAATATCGATGCTGCATCAAAAAAAATGAGAGAATTAAGTCAAAAAATTATTGCAGGAAAAAACTATATTGTTTCTGCTGAAGGCGGTACTGATGATGGAATAATACATGAGGTTGAAATTACACCAACAGATGTGCCATCAACAACACCATAATGTTAATAGATATAATAGAACAAAGTAATTTTGTTATCTTAGGAGGCTAGAATGGAAAATGTTGCTGATGCATTGAAATTAGCAGGGGCAGCGCTATTATTTGTCATTGCATTTTCTATTGCAATGGTAATGTTTTCCCGTGCTAAATCAACGACCGATGCGGTTTTAGATAATTTAAAACTAGATGATTTTTTACCATCTGTTGAAGCATTACCAATTAATACAACGAGAGTGGTAGGTATTGAAACTATCATACCTACCATATATCGTTATTGCCAATCAGATGCAAACCCAACAGTTAGAATTTTAAATAGTGCTGGAGAGGAAATTCAAGTATTTGATAGAGCTATTGAATCTAGGATACATAATGCTGGGGAGGTTCCACAAACTTCTGAGGAATATGATTATTTAATATCACTAAATACAAAATATAATGATGAAACTAAATTTGCATATATGCATGGAGCACCTTGGCAAGATCAAGATATACAGTATACTTTAGAAAGAATTAATTCATTTATATATGGTATTCCTGCTCCACATATGCCTGATCTTGACTATTCAAGAAATAATTTAATGATGTACAAAGATACGTCATTTGAAGAGTCTTATATTGAATATAGAACAAGTGGAAAAACATATTTTGATAAAGATAGTGAAGAAGAACTAACAATTCTTCCAGCATCTACACATACAATCATAACATATAAAGCAAGATAAGCTGTTCATTAAAAAAACTAAAGATAAATATTAAAAATGTATTAAATCTAGGGAGGAAATGAAATGAATGACACATTTGCAACAATATTAGCAATAGGCATTTCTGCTGTAATATTATTCATATTTCCATTAATGGCGATTGCTGATAGAAATGATGATATTGCTACTCAAACATATCAGCAAAAAACTGTTGAATTTGTTGATAAAGAAAGAAATCAAGGTTCTATTACACAAGATGATTTAGAAGCATACAAAACATCAATTGCTGCAGTAGGTTATCCATATAAAATAGAATCTGAAGTAAAAAGAATTGATGAAAATATGGGTAAAAAAACAGAATGGACAACTAGTACTGTAATTGGTGAAAATGTCTACTATTCAATATATACAGACACAATTGAAAATGAAGTATATGGATCATCTGGTAGATTTCCTTTAAAAGAGGGAGACATATTATCAGTAAGTGCTGTAAATACAAAGAAAACGTTAGCACAGAATATCAGAGGTTCATTATTCGCAATAACTGGTCAAGGAGATGCAGGTCGTATAAGGGGAGCAGCTGCAGGAGTTGCAACAAACAATGGTTCAAATATTTAAGTTTTATGAAAGGCTGATTTATGAAATATCAACATTTTGCAATTATATTTGTTATAATTATATTACCAATATCTTTTGTATTGTCATATTACATTAAAAATCAGACTGATACACTTACATTAGAAACACAATATCAATCTAAATTAAATGATTCAACTTATGATGCAATTTCAGCATATCAAATTAATTCATTAAATACGCAAAAAGTGTCAGGAGAATCAGTAAAAAGTTATGTATTAGCTTCGGTTAATACTTTTTTTACATCATTATTAACTAATTTAGGAATGTCAAGTGCATCAAGATCAACTATTCAATCATATGTACCAGCAATTTTGTTTACAACATATGATGGATACTATATATATAGTCCTACCAAGTTATCAAAAGTAGTCAATAAAGTTGATGATGGCACTGCAGTACTAACTCCTGAAAAGGAAGTTGTATATGAAAAAAACGGCAATACAGAAACTATTACAGAGGATGAAAAAAATGAAATTAGTTCTGAAAATGATTATAGTAATAGTAAGATGACAACAGATCCTAATGACGCAAAACAGGAATATAATTATATGCTAAAACCTTTTATTTACTATAGTGCTAGATACTCTAATACAGAAGGTACAAATGAATATGACTTTGTTGCAAGTTATGCATTAGATAATTATCTAACACTTTATGGTGAAAAAGCAGATGCCAAAAGAGCTGATAATGGAGTACAAGGTTTTACAGAAGAATTTTCAAAATCGGGATATTTGATAGATCCAAGCAAAATTGAATTAAATGGATATTTATTACTTCGAGAGGCAACAAGAACCTCTGATGATGATGATGGTAGGACAACTACTACGCCTGCCCAAGATTCAAAACCATTATATGAATGCGTATATGAAACTAATAGCGGTGAATCAGGATATGATGTAAATACTTATAATAATGTACGATATAGATTAATGCCGGTTAATAAACCAGAAACATATAATGTAATTAATTATTATCAAAATGACGTTCAAGATGCTGAACGTAAGGTTTTTGGAAAGAATTCTGAAACTTTTTGGGTTAATAATAAAAAATATTATCCTACAGTTAATCGTAATGGAAATTCTCTTAGACTTCAAACTGGTGATGAAATAATTGAAGAAACACTAAACATTGAAACACTAATTGGTACTAGAGGAGATAAAGGAAATATTTTAAGTGTTCTAACAACAGCTACTGATACTGAAAGAAATAGTATAGCAAGTGATGGACCGAATGAATTTATACAAGTCAAATATGATGGTATAGAAATTACAGACAAACAAGCAAAGGAATATTACATAAAAGCATACTTTTTCTCTACTTGGGTACAAAGAAATTTATCAGATGTAACTATAGATAGGGTAAAGCAGGACTATTATCTTGATGATGACGATGACAATGACATTAATGCCTTTTCATATATAAACTTTGCTCATGATACAAATAAAGTATTTGATATCACAAATGCTCAAAATAATGATCCTGAAAGTGATGATTCAATATATGCTAATCACAAAAGAAATGTAATAAGAAATTCAATACAATTTAATTTAAATACTGCTATTTCAACATATAATGCTACATATCATCCTTCAGGTGACGTTGCATATGAATACAGACTACCAACATTAAAAGAGTCTGATTGGAGTAGTATTCTTAATAATGTATGTATGGTTTCATTTTTGCAAGGTATGCCATGTGGATTAACTACATTCAACAATTATTCAGTTGTAAAAAGTAATAATAACAATACAACTGTTAGTTTAGAAAATATATATTTTACAGATAAAATTGGTAAAGACCAATATGAAGGTAAATCTTATCATAAATATGATTGTCCAAAGTTATTGGAGGAAAGCACTCAGGAAATTTTGGAAGCTGACCAAAGTGCTGAATTCAAGTATGATGCTAAACAAATTAATCTAAAAGTAGATAGTGAATCTCGTGCCATATGTGCTTATGAAACTACAACAAATACATATTACAAAATTGGACACATCAACCCCGAGTCTACATGGACAAACATAGACAATATCAAAGTTTTATATAATGAACCAATTGCTAATATAACGGAATACACCAATAATGAAGAAGAAAAAGGACCACTAATACCTGCCACTGCCCCAATAAATTTAACTGATTTGATGAATGCATCAACAGTAATATACGTATATGACCACCAAAATACAGGATGCTACAGTTGTATAGTTTCTGGAATTTACACTCCACTAATAAAATATGTAAATGGCGAGCTGTATGCAACATATACAGATCCAGAAACACTGCAACAAATACTTGGAGAAAAGATAGTCAATGATACTGGAACAGTAAGCTGGAATTGGAGATATCCAAATGGAGACGCTTATGATAATACTAAAGTTGATACCAGCAAAGTAATTAGCGTAGACAACTTTGAAAAATTAGAAAAATCAATTTATACAGCAATTGGTAGGCTAAGAAATTCAATCTACAAAACCAACGAATATATCAACAGATAATGTCAACAGGATGGAGATTTTGACACACCTAAAGAAAATTCTCCCACAGAAAAAAATATCAAGAGGACGAAGAACCTGACACATTAAAATTGTGTTAGGTTCTTCGTCTTCTTTGACAGTTCGTTAACTTTGACACATTAAACAAAATTACGAATAACAAATTTTTTTTAGGAAAAAATTATAAAGAAAGATTAAAGCATATGGAAGGATTAAAACATGAAAAAAAGATTTTTTTTTATAATTTTATTTTTATTAATTCTATTGGCTTATGTAACTAACTTAAGTCAAATTCCTCAAAATATAATTTTATTAAATGGAGAAAAATTAGAATTAAAAACATTATTAGGTATACAATTAACCTCACAATCACAGGAAACACAAGAAACATGGCAAGGTCAAGATATAAAAACAAAAAAGGTTTCTGTAAATTTATTCAATAAATTTAAAATTAAAGAAATATCAGTTATTATGCTTCCAGAAGTAAAAGTTATTCCATGTGGAAACTTAATAGGCTTGAAATTATATACAAATGGCGTTTTAGTAATAGGAATGGCAGAATTAACAAATACAAATAATCAAATTGAAAAGCCATATGAAACAACACAACTTCAAGAAGGAGATACAATTATTGAATTAAATAATAATGAAATAGATTCAATAAAAACTCTTCAAGAAGTAGTAAACAAATCAAAAGGCGATAATATAAAAATAAAATATACACATGACGGAGAAATTTTAACATCAAATATAAAACCATTAAAAGTAGATAATGATGAATATAGATTGGGACTATGGGTAAGAGATAGTGCAAGTGGAGTAGGGACCATCTCATTTTATGAGCCTAATACTAACAGATTCGCAGCCTTAGGTCATGGAATATCAGACTTAGATACAGATGAATTGTTAAATATTGAAACAGGAGAAATGGTTACATCAAAAATAATTCATATAGAAAAAGGAAAGTCAGGTCATCCAGGAGAAATAAAAGGTAGTATTTCAAATGGTTATGAAATTGGAAAAGTAGACTTAAATACTAATTTTGGAATTTTTGGAGAAATTACAAATGCTCAAAATAGTAACCCTATAAAAAAATATTCTAACGGAATTGAAATTGCAAGAAGAGATGAGATTAAAACTGGAAATGCAACAATGCTGTGCACTTTGAAAGATAATATTATAGAAGAATTTGAAATAGAAATTGAACAGATTTATTTAGATAATGACATTAATAACAAAAGTATGTTAATAAATATAAAAGATGACGAATTAATAAAAAAAACTGGAGGAATAATTTGTGGAATGAGTGGCTCTCCTATAATTCAAAACAATAAATTAATAGGAGTTTTAACAAATGTCCTTGTATCAAATCCTGAAAAAGGATATGCAGTATTTTCAGATATAATGTTAAAAAAAATGATGCAGTAAAATTCATCCAAAACTAAATAAGTAAAAGAACAAAAGCGGACAATATTAACATTTTAGCTATTTATAACATTTTAAAGTCCGCGTTTTTGTTTGCCCGCGAAAAATTGTATAACAATTTTTCTGTGGAATGTTAATTTATTCTATAATAGGAAGTTCAAAGAACTTTTCTATAATAGAAAAAAAGTTGGCAAAATACCAACTTTTTTTAAGCTAATTTTAATAATTATTTTACTATTTTTGGACCGATTTCTGTAACTGTACCAGCACCTAAAGTTAAAACTAAATCATCTGGTTTAGCGTTTTCTTTAATGTATGAAGCAATTTCATCAAAATCCTTCATATATAAAGCTTCTTTTTCATATTCACGAATTTTATTTACTAAATCTAGAGAAGAAATATCATATATATTTTGCTCACGAGCAGCATATATATCAGTTACTATAATATGGTCAAAGCTAAGCAAAGCCTGAGCAAAGTCATTTAATAATGTTTTTGTTCTGCTATATGTGTGAGGTTGAAAAATAACCCATGATTCATTAAAATCCTTATCTTTAATTGCATTAGCAGTAGCACGTATTTCTGTAGGATGATGTCCATAATCATCGTAAACAGCAAAGTTATTACATGAACCAACATATTCTAATCTACGATGTGCACCTGTGAATTTTAATAGGGCAGAGTAGATTGTGTTTTTGGTAATTCCATAATAGGTGCAAACTGCAATACATGCAAGTGCATTTGACACATTATGTCTGCCTGCAATAGATAATCTAACATGCATATAAAATGAATGATTGTAAAATACATCAAACTCTGAAAAACCAAGAGCATTATGCCTAATATTTCTTGCAGTATAATTTGCTGATTGATTTTTTATACCATATGTAATAAAACTACCACGTACAACTTTTTTTAGCTCTAAACAAGAAGGGTCATCTGCATTAGTAACTAATAGCCCTTTTTCTGGTATTAGTGATGCATATTTTTCAAAAGCCTTTTTTATATTATCAAGTGACTTAAAATAATCTAAATGATCATTATCAATATTCAATATAACTTCTGTTTTAGGACTAAATTTTAAGAAATTTCCCATATACTCGCAAGCTTCTAAAATAAAATAGTCACTTGAACCAACAGTATAATTACCATCAATTTGCTTTAATATAGCACCAACTTGAATTGTAGGATCTAAATTGGCCTCTAAAAAGCATAAAGAAATCATAGATGTTGTTGTTGTTTTTCCATGCGTACCTGATATGCAAATACTTTCTCTATATTTTCTTGTTAAATATCCAACAAATTCACCTCTAGTGACAATTGGAATATTCATCTGTCTTGCAAGAACCATTTCAGGATCAGAATCTTTAATAGCAGCAGAAAAAATAATTAAATCTGCTAATCTAGAATTAGTTAAATCATGTCCAATTGTAACTTTGATTCCTGCATCTATTAATTTTTTGGTAAGTTCACTACTACAAGAATCTGAACCAGTAACTTTATAACCCCAATGGTGAAGAGTAACAGCAATAGCACTCATACTAACTCCACCTATACCAATTAAATGTATATGTTTATAATTATCTAAATTTTCAATAGTTATATCCATTTTTACACTTCCTTCTGAAAATTATATTAATTTTACGACTAACATCGCAATTATATATCTTTTACAAAGAAATTTCAACTATTATTAAATATTAAATGTTAATACAATATATGACATAAAATAAAAAAAGTTAAAAAATTTAAAAAATAGTGTAAAAATAAGAAGGGAAAAATAATTTTTTGGCGAATATAATAATTGTACATATATAATATATGTATAATAAACATTGAAAGGCGGTACTCAAATGCAAATAACAGACGTACGTTTAAGAAAAGTAAATTCAGAAAACAGAATGAAAGCTGTTGCTTCTGTAACATTCGATAATGAATTCGCAGTTCACGATATAAAAGTTATCGAATCACAAAACGGATTATTCATAGCTATGCCTAGCAGAAAAATCCCTAATAGTGGAGAGTTTAAAGATATAGCTCATCCAATTAATGCTGAAACTAGAGAGAAAATTCAAAAAGCAATTTTAGAAGCTTATGAAGCTCCAGAAGCTGAAAATACAGCAGAACCAGAATCAGCAGAATAATAAATATTAAGAGAATACTTTGCGGAAAAGTATTCTCTTTTATTTCATTCAAAGCATAAAAAACTGCAATTATTTTTTTATTGCAGTTTTTATGCTTTTTCCAAAAAAACTATTTGATTTTATATAAAATTTAATAATATAATTATATAAAATAACAATATATTATAGAGGTAAGAATATGAAAAAAGAAATAGCCCTAAATGAAATGCTAAATGATTTAAAAGGAATGGACTATAATATAGCCATTCATGGAATACATGATGGAAATCTTGAAGAAAAGAAATGCATTGCAAAATCAATATTAAAGGAAGGTCTTAAATTACAACATGGCTGGCGTACAATTTTGTCAACAACAATAGCTTTAAGAAATATTAAAGAAAATCCAAATTTAGCACAGGATATGGAAAATTATCAATATGGAAGCGAAGGTCAGTGCAACATAATAGCAAAAATTCCAAATTTTATAAGTAATAGCAAAGGTGAAAAAATTTTCCTTGGATTTCCACCAATAAATAAGGAAACTGCAGGACAGCAATATAGTGAAACTTGTATACTTGATTTGGTATGTGCAAAATTAGGTAAGATTCCACCAGAATTTATTTTTGGATATTATACTTCATCTTTAGCAGTACATAAAAATGCAGATTATTATGATGAATTAAGTCAAGAAAAAAAAGATGAGCTTTTTGAAGAAATAAAAGATAATATTCCTGAACTACACAGAAAAATAAGTAGTTATGTTGTAAATAAAGACATAAATTCCTTAGAAAAATTAAAAAATGTAGCAGAGACTTTTAAGCAAAGTGCAGTTGTAAAATTAGTAGATAATTCAATAGATGTGATAGAAAAAATGGATCCTGTAAAAAAATTTTCTAGGGATTTACAAAGAGGAACTTCATCTGGAAATAATAAAATTACCATAGTAGAAAACAATAATCCAAAAACTAAAGAGGAATCACAACTAGATGAAATATAAAATCATACTAAATAATAGATTTTATAATGGAAATATGCTAAAATATCAGAGAACTCATTGGAGTTTTGTTTAAATATCTCGCAAATAAACTATTAGGAGGTAAAATATCATGATGACAAAGGAAAAAGTAATTAGTGTAGGATATTCTGGACATCCACATAATTGTATTACAATTCGGTATCAAAAAGGTGAAAGTCTTGCATATGCGGCTGTGACAGAACAACTATCAGTTAAAGAAGGCGACCTAGTTTGGGTTCTCCACAATGACAGATTAGATTACAAAGGTTTCAATTCTGTTGCAGTACTTCTTGCTTAGTCACAGAAAAAAAGGAGAAGATGTTAAACTTCTCCTCTTTTACAAATTTTAAAGAATAGCAAAATATTTTATTAATCTACACTAAAATAAAAAAGGGTTAGGAAATTTGCAATTTCAAAATAAAAACACCAAGTTTTGATTTTTCAAAATACTTGGTGTTTTAATGGTGCAGGTGATCGGAGTCGAACCGATACGGGAGGTTAAGTCCCGCAGGATTTTAAGTCCTGTGCGTCTGCCAGTTCCGCCACACCTGCATAAGTCATTGACAAGTGTTATTATACAACCTAAAAAATATTGTTGTCAAGAGTTTTTATAAAAAAGTTGAAAAATTAGAAAAATAGATATATTATTATTAAACTATGTAGTAATTTTAATTTGGAGGATTAATATAAAAATGAAAATGAATGTAGTATTAGTTGAACCTGAAATACCACAAAATACAGGTAATATAGCAAGAACATGTGCAGCAATAGGTGCAAAATTACATCTGGTTTATCCATTAGGATTTAGTATTTCAGAAAGAGAAGTAAAAAGGGCTGGACTAGATTATTGGGATAAATTAGAAATTGAAGAACATGTATCTTTTAGCAATTTTTTGGAAAAATATAAACCAGAAGATAATAATATGTTTTTCGTTACGACTAAGGGAAAACATGTTTATTCAGAAATAGATTATTCAAAAATGGATGAAATATTTATATTATTTGGAAAAGAAACAAAAGGATTACCTGAAGATGTTCTTAAGAAGTATTTAGATAAAACAATAAGAATTCCAATGAGAAATATAATACGTTCATTAAATTTATCAAATTCTGTTGCAATAGTTGCATATGACATATTTAGACAATGGAATTTTGATAATTTAAAACAAATTAGTGATTACTTTGATTGACAAAGTAATTAAAAAGTGATAATCTAGTAATGAAAACTAGATAAAAATAGGAGGGAATATGAAAAAAATAAAAGACCCTGTTAGTGGCTTTTCACATCTGATTGGTGCAATATTTTCATTAGTAGGACTAGTATTGCTTATTGTTTTTTGTGCCTTATACAGTAATGAAAAAGGTTGGGACATTGTTAGTTGCACAATTTTTGGACTAGGATTATTTTTGCTATATTTATTTAGCTCACTATATCACTTATTAAATTTAAAAGAAAAAGCTACCAATGTATTTAGAAAATTTGACCATATAATGATTTATATTTTAATTGCATCCACATACACGCCAATCTGTTTAGGTCCTTTAAGAGGAGGCTGGGGGTGGACAATATTTGGAATTGTATGGGGATTAGCCGTTTTAGGAATAATTTTAACATCTGTATGGATTAATGCACCAAGAAAACTAACAACAAGTATTTATATAGCTATGGGATGGATTGTAATTATAGCAGCTTTTCCAATGATAAAAATCTTTTCAGCTATTCCAAGAGGAATGGAGGCACTAGGCTGGTTACTGGCAGGAGGAATTTTTTATACAATTGGTGGATTAATATATGGTCTGAAATGGCCCAAAATTAATTCAAAATATTTTGGCTTTCATGAAATATTTCACTTATTTGTAATGGCTGGTAGCTTTTGTCAATATTGGTTTATATTTAGATATTTAATTTATATGTAAAAACTGCAAATAAACTGCAGTTTTTTTCTACAATAGGAAAGTAAAACTTATTAAACAGTAATTATTAAAAAAACATATTGTATACTAATATAATTTAATGATATAATAAAAATGTATTATGGGGATGTATTTGGTTTCGACAGCTTTTTTGAAATATAAATAGCGAGTGGTGGATGTACCTGGCCACCTAAAAAGGTACAAATTAAACTAAACGCTGATAATAACGAATTAGCATTTGCTGCCTAATTGCGGCAAACGTCTTACTTTGGTAACCTACGACTAAAGATAAGGCGACGACTTAGTAGGAAACGAATCTGTTATTTCTTCAATAATAGAGGGATTTTTTGAAGATATATTTTATGTTCGTTTGTTTGTTAATGAATATAAAATGAATTTTAATAACAAACTGCACTCGGAGAAGTTTATATGGATAAAATTCTGGACAGGAGTTCGACTCTCCTCATCTCCACCAAAATTTAAACTGAAAGGACAAAATCTAAAAATGAATGTAAATAAAAAACCGTTTATAATAATTGGAGCTGTAACTATAGCCCTAATAATATTAATATTAATTCTTGTATTAGTATTAGGTGATAAGCCAAAAGTTGAAAATATTAATTATGTTGTAGGACAAGATGATTCAAATAATATTTCAAATAGTACATTAAATGAAGTTAATAATGCTGTAAACAGTGATACAAATGAAGTTGACGAAAATAATACAACAAATGAAATAAATCCAAACCCAGAAAATCAAATAACTGGGGAAATTACATATGCTCAAGCAGATGATAATGTAAAAATTCCAATTCCACCAAAGTTCCATTTTGTAGAAGGTGGAACAAAAAATGGAGCTGTTATAGAAGATGATTCAGGAAATCAATTTGTATGGATTCCGGTAAATAATATAAGCTCATACGCAAGGCAAATTTTTGTAAATAATGGTGAAGGAGTTTCTAGAGAAGACATAGAAAAATTAAATTTAAAAGATGTAAATTCTTATAATCAAGAATTTAATGATTCAGTAATGACATATAAAGGATTTTATGTTGCAAGATTTGAAGCTGGTAAAGAAGAAAATGTCGAAACTCCAGTATCCAAAAAAGGAGTTTCAGCATGGACACAAGTGGTTTGGCAAAAGGCAAGAGATTTAGCCATGAACATGTATGTAACTAATGATTATTTCCAGACAGATTTAATTAATAGCTATGCTTGGGATACGATATGTAATTGGGTTAGAAATTCTGGAACTGGAATAAACATAGATGATTCGACATCATACGGAAATTATCAAAATAGTATTGACGGATTAAATAGGGCTTCTATAACTGGAGGAAGTGAAAGATGGAAGACTAATAATATATATGATATGGCAGGAAACGTTTGGGAATACACTACAGAAGAATATGGAGATCATGAAAAATATCATATAGGACGCGGTGGCGGATATTGGAATTATGGAAACTTATATCCAATTTCTACAAGAGCAACTTCAGAAGACTCATCAGATTTTAATATTGGATTTAGAGTAGTCATGTATTTAAAATAAATTATACTAAAATAGTTGAAAATTTATATTTGGATAATATATAATATAACCAATAGAAATTAAAAAAAAAATTCTTATTGGTTATAAAAACTTTCAAAAAAATTTACACAAAATTTAAGCAAAATTTTATATGAATGAACAAAAAATGTGAACATTCAATAATTTTTACATATAAAAAGTTCACTGATGTTCTACAAAAGAAAAGAGAGGTAATAAAATGAAAGAAAAGAAAGAAAAGTTTAAAGAATTAGAACCAGATAAAAAAAGATTTATAGTAATTATATTTGCTATTGTTCTAATATTACTTTTTATTACAGTTATAACTTCAATATTTCTTACTTCAGAAAATAATAATTCAGAAAAAACACTGGGAAATTTAAATAATAAGGGATTTGCTACAAAAAAAGGAAATAAGGTTTATATTACAAATTCCTTTATTAATACAGGAAAAGATGCTAAAAAAGGTATTTATGAAGTAAGTTCTGATAATAAAACAAAATTAATTTGTGAATATGAATATGTAAAATCTATTAATGAATATAAAGGATATTTATACTATATAGCAGTTAGCAGAAATGAAAATGACAATTATACAAATCAAATTGTTAAAATGAAACCAAATGGAAGCAAAAAAACTGTTGTGGTAGATAACTTAGAAATGCAATCAATTGGAGATGATTCATTAAATATAAGTGACAATTGGATTTATTATTTAAATGATGAATATAAAATAGAAAAAGTAAAAACTAATGGAGAGAAAAGACAACAAATTGCTGATGAAGAAATCAGCTATTTCCAAGTTACAGATGGATATATATACTATACAACAAGAGATAATGAATTTAAAAGAATGAAAAAAGATGGGTCAAAAATTCAGGAAATTCAAAAAGGAATTGATACATTCCAAGTTAAATCAAATAATGTATATTATTTAAGCAATTCAAATTCTCATTTAATGAAATTAAATTTAAAATCAAATGAAGAAATAGAAATTATAGGTAAATCTATAGTTAAGTTTAACATTTATGGCTCAAAAATTTATTATGCAACATCAGAAACAGAAGGACAAGAACAAGCAATTTATAAAGCTAATATTGATGGCAAAAAAGAACAAAAAATTACTGATTTAAAGAGTGAAAATAATAATATATGTATAGCTGGAGATTGGATATACTATACAGATGAAATAGAAAATTCACCATTTTATTATACTGTATATAGAATAAGAACAAATGGAAAAGATAAACAAGCTATTAATGATATATAATATATTTAGATAAGGTGTGTTTTTTCTACAAATTAAAATAATGTTATTCAACAAAATGTAGGAGGAAAAAATGAGTCTAGGTACAATAGCATTTAATAATGAAGTTTTCAATTTAGATTTTATGACAGCAGAAGAACTGGAGGTTTTATTAGAAAATATAGACAAAGAAAAAATTAAAGTAAGAAAGCAAATCAAACAAATAATAAAATAAAGGGGTTTAGCACTTGTGGAAAACATAGAAACAAAGAAAGATAATAAATTTTATGAAACAATATCTAGATACAAAGAAATTATAAAAACTTATGCAATAATAGGTTCTGCTCTTCAATATAAAAAAAGTGAAGAGATTATTTTAAAAAAAGTAGATAATGAAAAAAATGCAATTACATATAGTATAAATTCAATTAATCGAAAAGTATTAGAAAATTTAAAAAAATATGCACAAGTTGAACAGGAACTTAATGATTTAATGGAAAAATATGAAAGCAACTTAAAAGAAATGGCTCAATGGACTGATTCAAATATAATTACTAATTATACAAAGTTGCTTGAAGAAGAAAAAAAACAATTAGATATGAATATAAAAATCTTTGAGCTTGAAAAAGAAGAAGTAAAAGCTATGTCAAAAGTTGATAATAGCGATGATGAAATAAGAGAAAAGATTTGTAATATTGAAGATGAAGTTTCAAAGATAGAAACTAAAATTAGTAGACTAAAAGTTACAATTAGGAAAAAGGTAGAAGAAAAAGAAAAAACTTTAAATGGATTAATGGAAACTAAAGAACAACAAATACAAAGAAATGTTAAAGGACCTAAAGTTTTTTCAAAGGCAACTAGATTTTTCTTAGGAAAGATTAATCCATATAAAATGATTGAAAAAAATGTTTTTTCAAAATTAAGACAACGTATAGAAGACTACGATAAAGAAGAAAAAAATGATATAAAGAAAATTGATGAAAAATATACAGAAGAAAACATTATAACTACAATTGAAGAAATTATGAATTCAAAGGTAGAAGAAGAACAAAAGCAAGAAGAACCTAAAAAGGTTATAAAAAAACGTAAAACTACTAAGAAAAAGAAAAAATAATTATTGCTAAAATAAAAGAAATGTGCTAAAATATAAAAACATAATAAAATCTGTGAAGAAGTTTAGTAAATTTAGGTAAAATATAGAAAGAGAAAATAAGCTATAAGCTGAGAGCTTATTATATATTCTAAATTGAAATTTCGCTTTGGAGATATTATATTAAAAGTATAATCGTTTGCAACGTTATAGCTAAAGAGGTTAATTTTATTTAATTAATAAATTTAGGTGGTACCACGGAATTTATAGCATTTCGTCCTATTAAGGATGAAATGCTTTTTTATATATTAGGAAAGTTCTACTTTCCCATTATATAAAAACTTACATTATTAGGAGGGAAAATAATTGAAAGAACAAATTAAAAAAATTCAAGAAGAAGCAATTAAAAATATTGCAAATGCAGAAGATCTTAAATATTTAAATGATTTACGTATTAAATACTTAGGGAAAAAAGGTGAATTAACGAGTGTACTAAGAAGTATGGGAGAATTACCTGCTGAGGAAAGACCAATTATTGGTTCATTAGTTAATACTTGCAAAGATGAACTAGAAGTAAAAATTCAAGAAAAAGAGAAAGAATTAAAAAGGCTTGAATTAGACAAAAAAATTGTGAAAGAAGAAATTGATATAACTCTTCCTAGTCAAAAAATAAAAAGAGGAAGTAAACATCCATTAAATAGAGTAATAGAAGAAGTAGAAGATTTATTTGTTTCTATGGGATATGATGTAGTATCTGGACCTGAACTTGAAACAGATGAATACTGTTTTGAAAGATTAAATCTTCCTAAAGGACATCCTGCAAGGGATATGCAAGATAGTTTCTATATCACAACAGAATATCTACTAAGAACTCAGACATCAGCTGTTCAAGCAAGAACAATGATGGCAAATAAGGAAAAAACACCTATTAGAGTTATAGTACCAGGAAAAACATTTAGACGTGAAGATGATGCTACACATTCTCATCAGTTTAACCAAGTTGAAGGATTAGTTGTTGATGAAAATATTTCTTTAGCAGACTTAAAGGGAACCTTAGAAGTATTCATGAAGAAAATGTTAGGACAAAACACAGAACTTAGATTCAGACCTAGTTATTTCCCATTTACAGAACCTTCATACGAAGTTGATGTAACATGTTTTAAATGTGGAGGAAAAGGATGCAACTTATGCAAACAAACAGGATGGATTGAACTTTTAGGCTCAGGAATCGTACATCCAAATGTATTAAAAATGAATGGATATGACCCTGATAAATATTCTGGATTCGCTTTCGGAGTTGGACTAGATAGATTAGCAATGTTCAAATATGGAATTACAGATATTAGATTATTATATCAAAATGATATTAGATTCCTAAAACAATTTGATAGAAAGGATGAGGAAAATGAAATTAAGTATTAATTTTTTGAAAGACTATCTTGATTTAGATGAAAATATAGATGTAAAAAAATTAGCTGAAGATATGACAAATGCAGGAAATGAATATGATGAAGCTTGTAAATTGATAAATGCAACAAAATTGATTATAGGTGAAGTTGTATCTTGTGAAATGCATCCTGATTCAGATCATTTACATTGTTGCAAAGTAAATATTGGAAAAGAAATATTAAATATAGTTTGTGGTGCACCAAATGTTAGAACTGGATTAAAAGTAATAGTAGCACAAAATGGAGCAGAATTACCGGGAGGAAAAATTACTAAAGGAAATATAAGAGGACAAGAATCAAATGGTATGATTTGCTCAATTGCAGAGTTAGGATTGGAAAATAAATTCTTAAAAGAGGAAGATAAAGCAGGAATACATGAACTACCCCTAGATGCCCCAATAGGTGAAGATCCAATTAAGTATATGAAATTAGATGACTATGTAATCGACTTTGATTTAACAGCAAATAGAGGTGATTTATTAAGCATATTAGGAATGGCATACGAAATAGGTGCAATATATAATAAAAAAGTAAAAGATATTGATATATCACATAAAGAAAATAATGAGGATATTAATGATAGTTTTAAAGTAATTGTAAATACAGAAAATTGTTCAATTTTTCTGGCTAAAAAAGTTAAAAATGCAGTTATAAAAGAAAGTCCTGAATTTATTAAAAATAGACTTATTGCATCAGGAATTAGACCAATAAATAATGTTGTTGATATTAGTAATTACGTAATGTTAGAGACTGGTCAACCATTACATTTTTATGATGCTGATTGCTTAAAAGGTTGCTTAGAAGTAAGAATGGCTAAAGAAAATGAAAAATTATATACGCTAGACGGAATTGAAAGAACTTTAAAAGCAGAAGATATTGTCATTTCTGATGGAGAAAAAGCAATAGGATTAGCTGGAGTAATGGGTGGATTAGAAACAGAAATTACAGACAAGACGAAAAATATTATTATTGAAGCAGCTATATTTGATTCTGTAAAAATTAGAAGAACTTCTAATTCTATTTTAAGAAGTGAAGCAAGTAACAGATTTGAAAAAGGTTTAGATTCTAATAGGACATATATGGCAATAGAAAGAGCTTGTACACTTTTAGAAAAATATGCAGATGCAGAAGTTGTATCAGGAATAGCTAAATATGATACTACAAATAGAGACGATAAATCAATTAATATAACAACTAAAAATATTAATGACATTTTAGGAATGCAAATACCTGAAAAAGATGTATTAGATGCTTTTAGAAGATTAGGTTTTAAAACAAAAGTAAATGGTGAAGTAATAACCGTAATTGTTCCTAAAAGAAGAATTGATATTGAAATTAAAGAAGATTTAATTGAAGAAGTTGGACGTATTTATGGAGTAAATAATATAAAAGGAAAATTACCTAGTATTTTACCTAAAATGGGAAGCTATGATAAGGTAACAAGACAAATTAGAAATAAAATGGTTGATTTAGGATTAAATGAAACTTTATCTTATGTGCTAGTTCCAGAAGATGATAGCAAAATGTTTACTAAGGATGATACAGAGCCTGTAAAATTATTAGATCCATTATCAGAAGATAAAAATGCTTTAAGACATAGCTTGTCAGTTGCTTTATATAAAATATATGAATACAATAAATCTAGAAATAATAAGGATATTTCAATATTTGAAATAGGAAAGTCATTCCAGAAAAATGGAGAAGAATATTCAGAAACGCAAAAACTTGCAACATTAATGACTGGAGAATATTATATTGGAATTAAAAAGAAGAAAGTTGATTTCTATGTAATAAAAGGTGTAGCAGAAGAAATTTTAGATTATCTAGGATATAACGGAAGATATAGTTTTGTTAAAGATAATACAAAAATTTCAAAAGATATGCATCCAGGTCAAACTGCAGTAATTTCAGTTAATAATGATATTGTAGGTATCATAGGAAAAATTCATCCAAGTGTAGAAAAAGAAGATGTTTATATACTAGAAATAGATTTAGATAAATTACTAAGCAAAAAAGTAAGTAAAATGAAATATAAAGAAATTTCAAAATTTCCAAATATTAAAAAAGACATTGCAATATTAATAGATAAAAATATATCTGCACAAGATATTGGAATAAAAATTAAAAAATCCGCAGGTTCTTTATTAGAAAATTATGAAGTTTTTGATTTATATACAGGAAAGGGAATAGACGAAAATAAAAAAAGCATTGCATTTTCACTAACATTCGGTAAACAAGATAGAACTTTAACTGATGAAGAAATCAATGCAGTAATGGATAAAATTATAAACAGCCTAGAAAAAGATTTAAAAGCAGAATTAAGATAAATGTAAACGGGACGGAGATTATGAAACATTGGGGGATTTCCCCACTATGTCATAATCTCCGTTCCTCTTAACAATCAAACGATTTTCCTTAACGATTCAACGTTTTTTCAAAATTTTCCAACGTATCAGCAATCAACGTCTCTGGACAATTTTTCAAATGTGTCATAGTCTACGTTTCATTGACATAATTTAAAATTCACAATTTTTTGGAGTTCTAGGGAATGGAATTACATCACGAATATTTTGCATTCCAGTAAGATACATCATCATTCTTTCAAATCCAAGTCCAAAGCCAGAGTGAGTAATACTTCCGTATCTTCTTAAATCTAAATACCACCAATAATCATCTTTATTTAAACCTAATTCATTCATTCTATTTTCAAGTTTTTTCATATCATCTTCTCTTTGACTGCCACCAATTAATTCACCAATTCCAGGTACTAATAAATCAGTTGCAGCAACAGTTTTTCCATCATCATTTTGCTTCATATAAAATGCTTTTATATCTTTTGGATAATCTGTAACAAAAACAGGTTTACCGAAAACAGCTTCACTTAAATATCTTTCATGCTCTGTTTGGATATCAATACCCCAACCAACAGGAAATTCAAACTTATCATTATTTTTTTCAAGTTCTTTTATTGCATCAGTATAAGAAATTCTACCAAAATCAGAATTAATAACTTTAGTTAATCTTTCAATTAATCCAGGACTAACGAACTTATCAAAAAATTCCATTTCTTCTGGAGCATTATCAAGAACATATTTAATTATATACTTAAGCATATCTTCAGCTAAATCCATATCATCTTTTAAATCAGCAAAACAGATTTCAGGTTCAATCATCCAAAATTCAGCAGCATGTTTAACTGTATTTGAATTTTCTGCTCTAAATGTTGGACCAAAAGTATAAACATTTCTAAATGCAAAAGCATATGTTTCAACATCTAATTGACCACTAACAGTAAGATGTGCTGGTCTTGCAAAAAAATCTTGTGTATAATCTATTTTTCCTTTATCATCTTTTGGTGTATCATTTAAATCACATGATGTAACAGTAAACATTTCACCAGCACCTTCAGCATCACTTGAAGTAATTATTGGTGTATGAACATATACAAATCCACGTTCTTGGAAAAATTTATGAATTGCAAATGATAAAATAGAGCGTACTCTAAAAACTGCATTAAAAGTATTTGTACGAGGACGTAAATGAGCAATAGTTCTTAAATATTCAAAAGTATGTCTTTTCTTTTGAAGAGGATATTCAGCAGAACTAAGATTAAATATTTCAACATTAGACGCTTGAATTTCAAATGGTTGCTTTGCATTTTCAGTTTTTACAAGTTTTCCTTCGACAATTATAGATGAAGAAATAGTAAGCTTTCTAATTTCTTCAAAATTTTTTAGAGAATCAGTAAATACAATTTGAATGTTTTTAAAGAATGAGCCATCATTTAATTCCATAAATCCAAAATTTTTTGAATCACGAACTGTTTTTACCCATCCAGATATTTTTACTGTTTTTTCTAAATATTTTTCTGTATTCCTATATAGTTCTTTTATCAAAATATACTTTTCCATAAAAACCCCCATTATTTTCTTGTTATTATTGGTAAAATTAGTATAACCATTATATTATATTTTTAGAAAAAAACAAGGAAATTTTGCGAAATAAAGTGAATTATAAATAATGGATTAAAAATATATATGGTATTGAAATTAAAAAAAACTATTGCAAAAAAAATATTTTATGATAAAATAAAGAAAATTTGTTTGGTACGGAGGAAAAAGAAAATGTATGCATATATAAAAGGAACGCTTGAAGAAAAGACAAAAGAATCAGTAGTAATAGAAGTAAATGGAATTGGATATAGAATATTTATGTCAGATCAAGCAATGGAAAAATTGGGAGAGTTAGGAGAAATAGTAAAAGTATATACACATTATCATGTAAGAGAAGATAACATTAGCTTGTATGGATTTTTAAGTAATGAGGAACTAAAAATGTTTGAATTACTTATTCAAGTTAGTGGAATAGGAGCAAAAACAGCAATTGTAGCTCTTTCAAATATAACTCCATCTCAATTTGCAATAGCTGTAATTTCTAATGATATAAGAACATTAACTAAAATTCCAGGAATAGGAAGCAAATCAGCACAAAGAATTGTATTAGAATTAAAAGATAAGTTAAAAACAGAAGAAGCAATTGCAAAAGAAGAAAGCAATGAAGTTGTAATAAGTAATGAAAATGCAGATGAAGCTGTACAGGCATTACAAATTTTAGGTTACAACAAAACAGAGATAACAAAAGTATTTGGAAAAATAGATATAAAGGATAAGTCAACAGAGGATATTATAAAGATGGCACTTAAGTATCTAGCAAGATAATAAAATTTTAAAGAGGTAATATTATGAATTCAAGTCAACCCCTAGCCTTTCGCATGTGTCCACGAACCCTAGAAGACTTCGTAGGACAAGAACACATCGTAGGCAAAGATAAACTATTATATAGAACAATAAAAGCAGATAGACTATCAAGTATCATCCTATGGGGACCACCAGGATGTGGAAAAACATCACTTGCAAAAGTCATAAGTGAAACAACAAAATACCAATTCAGAAAAATTAATGCAGTAACATCTGGAGTATCAGATATTAAACAAGTTGTTACAGAAGCAAGTAATGTATTAATGAACCCATCTGGAAAATGCATTTTATTCATCGATGAAATTCACAGATTTAACAAATTACAACAAGATGCATTATTACCATTTGTAGAAGATGGAACAGTAATTTTAATTGGAGCTACAACTGAAAACCCTTATTTTGAAGTAAATAAGGCTTTGATATCTCGCTCTATGGTAATTAAACTAGAACCACTAAAAAAAGAAGATATAATAAAAGTAATTAAAAAAGCATTAACATCTAAGGAAGGGTTAGGAGATTATAATATAAAAATATCTGAAGACACTATTGATAGAATTGCAGAGATTTCTGGAGGAGATGTAAGAACTGCTTTAAATGGCTTAGAAGTTGCAGTACTAACAACTAAAATGAATGCTAAAGGAGAAATAGAAATTACTGATGAAATTGCGGCACAATCTTTTAACAAGAAAAAATCTATGTTTGATAAAAACGGTGATAGTCATTATGATAATATAAGCGCAATGATAAAATCTATGAGAGGAAGTGATCCAGATGCGGCGGTTTTTTATTTAGCTAGAGCGATTGAAGCAGGAGAAGATCCTGTATTCTTGGCAAGAAGAATTGTAATAGCAGCTTCAGAAGATGTTGGACTAGCTAACCCACAAGCATTAGTAGTAGCTACATCTGCAATGCAAGCAGTTACAATGATTGGAATGCCAGAAAGCAGAATAATTTTATCAGAAGCGGCAGTTTATGTTGCAAAATCTAAAAAATCAAATGCTACATATTTAGCTATAGATAAAGCTTTAAGTGATGTTGCAAATAAAGATACTGGAACCATACCAATGCATATACGAAATGCACCTGCAGAGGGAATGCAAGAGTTTGGATATGGAAAAGGATATAAGTATCCACATGATTTTCCAGGACATTATGTTGAACAACAATACTTACCAGACAAAATGTTGGGAACGAAATATTATGTTCCTGATGAAAATATAAATGAAGAAAAATTTAACAATTTTTAATAAATAAGCATGTATAAGTATAAACTTATACTGCTTTTCTATTATATAAAAAATAATACATTCCACAGAAAAATTGCTTTATGCATATTTTTTCAAAAAAAAGAAAAAATATTAATATGAAAAATAAAATAATAGGATTTTTAGCTGGAATTATATGTGGACTATTTGGAGCAGGAGGAGGAATGATATTGGTTCCAGCATTTTCAATGATTGATAAAATAGATGAAAAAGAAGCAAGAGCAACATCCATTTTTTGCATATTGCCATTAGTAATTGTAAGTTTTATAGCTTATTTCAAAAACCAATATATTGATTGGAATATTGGAATAAAAAGTGCAATTGGTGGAATAGTTGGAGGAATTATAGGTTCAATCTTATTAAAAAAATTAAATAATCAAATTTTAAACATATTATTTGTTATTTTTCTAATATATGTATCTATAAGAATGGTGATATAAATGGAAATTATATTTGGATTTATTTCAGGAATAGTAAGTGCACTAGGTATGGGAGGAGGAACAATATTAATTCTTCTATTAACCCTTTTTATGGGAATAGAACAACACGTATCACAAGCTACGAATTTAATTTTTTTTATCCCAACATCTATAACAGCAATCATTATGAATATACGAAATAAAAAAATAAATTGGAAACTATCAAAATCAATTATAATATACGGTTGCCTTGGAGCTGTAATTGGAAGTATTATAGCTACAAGATTGGAAACAACGATATTAAAAAAAATTTTTGGAATTTTCTTGCTTATAATATCTTTTTTTCAAATATATGAAATTTATACTTCGTATACAAAAAATAAAAAGACAAATAATAAAGATATAAAAAACAAATAGGAGGAAGAAAATGATGAAATTTATTAAAGGAGCTATGATTGGCTCAATGGCCACTGCTGCAGCCATGATGCTATATAAAGATATGAATAAAAATACAAAAAATAAAATGATAAAAAAGGGAAAGCAGTTTGCTAGAAAAGTTGGTATGCTATAAAAAAATCGGAAAGCCAGAATATTTTTTTATTTCCTACATGGCTTTCCGTGAATTTATTTTCTCATTACATATTTGAAAAATTATTTTTTATCAATACATAGTAAAATTAATAACTATGCTAGTTTTCATTACACCATATTAATTTTAAAGAATAAGCTTATTTATTGCAATCACAAGGTAATTCTAATTCGCAAGGATATTTTTTATCAGAACAAGGTTCTAATTTTGTTCCCTTCAAACAATTCTTTTTCTCATAAGGGCACTCTTCACAAACTTTAACATGTTTTACTTTATCTGACCAAATTTGAATTTCATAAAATCTATCTGGACAAAGTGGACCAAAAACAAATTCACCATTCTTATCTGAAAAAGTATGTGAAACTGGACGTCTTTCTTCTTTTCCGTATTCATGAACGATTTCAATTAATTTTATAACCGCATCACAAATTGGATCTCCATGTTTATTTTTTAATATACCATAAATAACATTTCTATCATCTTCTGGTACGATAATTTCCATATCAAATTGTTTTCCCTTTTCAATAAATCCATCAACTTTTACAACTGGACATTCATTTTTTTCTTTTTCCATTACTATCATCCTTTTCATATTTTTGCTTTCGCTTAGTATATATTATGGAAATTAGGAAAAAATGTGAAAAGAGAGCATATATTTTAATTAAGATAAAGAGGTAAAAATGTCTGTAATTGGAATAATTTTAAATTCAAATAATATAATTGAAAAAGAAAATAAACTACTAGATAAAAATTTAATAATTATAAATGAAGATGTTGCTAATAATTTTAAAAATATAAAATTTGATATTCTTATAATATCAGAAGAAATGAACAAAATTGAAGAGATAAAAGAAATTGTTAAAAATACAAAGTTTTTAATTCTTAATACAGATTTTAAAGAAAATTTAAAATTATTAGATGATATAAAAGCTTCAGTTATAACCTTTGGATTTAATTCAAAGTCAACAATAACTATAGTAAGTAATGAAAACGAAGAAATTATTTTAGAAATACAAAGAGAAATAGAAAATTTAGTTGGTAAAAAAGTGGAGTGTCAAGAGATAAAGTTAGATAATAATTATGGCAAAATGCAGATTTATAATGAAATTTCTATGAAAATTTTAGAAATATTGCTAAAAATATAAACTTTTTATGTAGACAAGAAAGGAAAAATATGTTATAATGTATTTGTTTCTAAAGAATTAAAAATAGTACAAATAGCTTATATAAGACACTTTAGATAAATTAAGGAGGAAAAAGTAGTGGTTACAAATTTATTAGAAAATAACCATCTAGTATTAGTTGGAAAAGTTACAAGTGATAAAACATATAGTCATGAAATATATGGAGAAAAATTTTACATATTTAACCTAGAAGTGCCTAGATTAAGTAAAGTTGTAGATGTTATTCCAATAACTGTTTCTGAAAGATTATTAACAAATTTAGATTTAGAAATTGGAAAAACACTAAAAGTTGAAGGTCAATTTAGATCTTACAACAGCTATCAAAATGAAAAAAATAAACTTATTTTAACAGTATTTGCAAAAGATATTGTTGAAGTAGAAGAAAATGAAAGCAATGAAGAAGAAAAAAATGAAGAAGAATTAACTAATTTAGTAATATTATCTGGATATATTTGCAAAAAACCTATTTATAGGCAAACACCATTTGGAAGAGAAATTGCAGATATATTACTAGCAGTTAATAGAGCTTATAATAAAAGTGATTATATACCTTGTGTGGCTTGGGGAAGAAACGCTAGATTTTGCCAAAACATTGAAGTAGGAACAGAAGTTAAAATTGTAGGTAGAGTTCAAAGTAGACAATATGAGAAAAAATTTGAAAATGGTGAATCTGAAACAAGAGTAGCTTATGAAGTTTCTATTGCAAGTATGGAAATTGTAGAAAAAGAAGAAAAGCCAGAAGAAGATGTAGTATAAAATATTTATAAAAGAGAAATGCGGTAATTCAAAAAGTCGAATTACCGCATTTCTTTTTTTGATTCAAAACATTGTGGCTAATATTTTATACAGTTACTGCGTTTGTATTGATACTGGACAAGTAGTTTGAATATTTCTTTAGAACAGGTTTCACGCATTTTTCAATATAGCTTTCAACCTGCTGAGGGCAAAGACCCACAAGTGTTGTAGGATCCATAAGCTCATCAATATCCAATACACTCATCTTAAATGTTGGATCATTTGCAATCCTTGAAACCAAATCATTACTTTCACCATAGCGAACGATTCTTTCTTTTGCCGCCTGTGAATGTACCCGAATTCTTTCGTGCAAATCTTGACGGTTTCCTCCAGCCTTAACACCTTTCATAATGATACGTTCTGTTATCATAAACGGAAGCTCTTCTTTTAAATGCTTTTCAATGACCTTATCAAAAACAGTAAGACCATCTACAATTTTTGCACATAAAAGAAGTACAGCATCTGTAGAAAGAAATGTTTCCGGAAGAGAAAGACGTCTGTTTGCAGAGTCATCCAATGTTCTTTCTAACCATTGGACATTTGCAGTTTCGATTGCATTTGAAATTTCATTTTGACCGTAACGTGCCAAACTACAAACACGCTCACATAACATTGGGTTACGTTTGTATGCCATTGCAGAAGAACCAATTTGACTTTTTACAAATGGTTCAGCCATTTCGCCGTCATGTTGCAGTAATCTTATATCATTTGCCATTTTATAAGCTGCAATCAAAACGGTGGAAAGACAATTCAGTACGCGAGAATCAACAATACGTGGATATGTCTGACCAGAAACAGGATAAACTGATTCAAAGCCAAAACTTTTGGCAATATAAGAATCAATTTCATTTGCTTTTTCCTCATTTCCGTCAAATAGTTCCATGAAAGTATCCTGCGAACCAGTTGCACCACGGCATCCGAGCATCTTTAAAGTTGACTGTACATATTCTAAATCAGAAAGCGATTCCATGAAATTGTAAAGCCAAAGAGATGCACGTTTCCCAACAGTAGTAAGTGCTGCCGGTTGATAATGAGTAAAACCAAGTGTAGGAGTATCTTTCCACTTAAGTGAAAAATCTGATAAAAGTTTGATTACTCCAACAATTTCAGATTTTATTATGTTGATTCCCTCATTAAGTTTTAGTATATCAGTGTTATCAGTTACAAAACAAGAAGTTGCACCAAGGTGAATAATCCCAGCAGCATTTGTACATTGAACTCCATAGGCATATACATGAGCCATTACGTCATGTCTAACGATTTTTTCACGAGCATCTGCAATATCATAATTGATATCAGAAATATGCTCATTTAATTCGTTAATTTGCCGGTCAGTAATTTCAAGACCTGCATCTTTTTCTGCCTTTGCGAGAACAGTCCAAAGCTTTCTCCAATTTGAAAATTTCACATCATCGGAAAAAAGCTTTTTCATGCCATCACTACAGTACCGTCCTATCAAAGGAGATTGATAAACATCAGTTACTTTTTTAGCCATCATTTGAACCTCCCATATAAATAATATTTTCCAGCTATGCTAGAATGTGATAATTATACAACGATATTATGTAAAATACAAGGATAATGTTTTAAAAAATCAACCATAATTATTGAATAACAAAGTAAGTTTTGATATAATAACTGCATAAAAAGAGGTGGTTTTATGATTTTAAAGGCAATAACATTTAACATGTGTCATGGTGAGGGACTAGACGGCATTATTGATGTTGAAAGACAAGCTAAAGCTTTAAAAAAATATAAACCAGACATTATATTTTTACAAGAAATTGATATGTACACTCAAAGAGTATATAGCGAAAATCAAATATATAAATTTTCACAATTTGTAGAATTACCTTATAGATCTATGGGAATAAATATAAAATACAAAAATGGCTATTATGGAGATGGAATTTTATCACGATTTCCAATAGAATATTCTGCCAATTATTTAATGCCATTAATAAATCCAAATAATGAACAAAGAGGAATTTTGTGCAATAAAATATCTTTTGGAACTACTAAATTAAATCTATTTTCAGTTCATTTCCCAACAAATTTCGAAGAAAGAAAATTAGCTACTGAAGAATTAATTAACATTATTGAGAAAATCGATGAAAGTGAACTAATAATAATTGGTGGAGATTTTAATGTAGGTATTGAGAAGATTGGAAAGCATAAATATAAATTTGAAAAATGCTCAAATTATGTAGAATATGATATGCTAAAACAATACTTAAATAAAATTAATAATACAGAAGATACATGGTTTGATAAAAGTGTTAAAGGTTGCATAGATACAATCTTCTATTCTAAAAATATAAAATTAATAGATTATAAAGATATAAAATCAAGATATTCAGACCATTCAGCAATTTATGTTGAACTAGAGGTCTAAAAAGAAAAGGATAAAATAATGAAAAACAGTAATAAAACAAAAAGATATAAATTCCACATAATAATATGCATATTTATCATAATATTATGTATTGGATTTACACCAAAAAAATTGCAAAATGATACATTTTATACAATAAAAGTAGGAGAATATATATCAAACAATGGAATTTTTAATTTAAGAGAAGATCCATTTTCATGGCAAAATTTGCCTTATACATTTCCTCATTGGCTATATGATTTAATCATGTATACAATATATTCAATAGGGGGATGGCTAGGCATATATTTATCCACAATGGTTTTATACAGTGTACTTGGAATATGTATTTATTTTACATCAAATAAAATATCAAAAAACGCACCTATATCCGCAGTTGTTACCATCATAGCGATCATATTAATGACACCATATGTAGCAGCAAGAGCACAATTAATAACTTTCTCATTAATGGTATTAACAGTGTATTTAATTGAAAAATTCTTAGAAAATGCTAAAAAAAGATATGCAATCGGACTAATTTTACTTTCACTTTTAATTGTTAATTTACATATGGCAGTATGGCCATTTTTCTTCGTAATATTTGTACCATATATTGTAGAATATATTATTTCTTTAGACATAATAAATGTTGATTTATTATTAAAACTAAAGATGTGGATATTAAAGAAAATAAATAACAAAAAATATGAAGATAAAATTATGGATTTATACATAAAATTAGAAGACAACAAAAAGAAAAGAGAAGAAATAAAGAAAAATCCATATAAAATAAAAATAACAAGGAATGATAATGTAAAAAAACTTTTCTTAGTAATGATAATATGTGCTTTTATGGGAATATTTACACCAACAGGATTAACTACTCCTTATACATATTTATATAAAACAATTACTGGAAATACAATGCAAGTAATTAATGAACATAAGCCAATTAATTTTTCAGCTAATAAAGGATTTTTAATATATTTTATAGTCTACATAGTTGTATTGACTTTTATTGATATAAAAATAGATTTAAAACACTTACTATATTATTTAGGAATTTTATATTTAGCCATAAAATCTAGAAGACAAGTATCAATGTTTTTAATAATATGTACTCCAATCTTAGCCAAACTATTGGCTGATATAGCTAAAAAATATATGCCAAAATTGGAAGAGTATATAATAAAAATCGTAACAAATTTCTATGGATATATTATATTAGGAACCATAGTAATTATTACTACAATTCAAAACATAAAACCAATTATGAAATCACAATATTATGCAAATGAAAATTATCCAATCTATGCATCTGAATGGATAAAAAATAATTTAAATTTAGAAACAACAAAATTATTTAATGAATACAATTATGGAAGTTATTTACTTTATGAGGGAATACCAGTTTTAATAGATTCAAGATGTGATTTATATACACCACAATTTAATTCACCAACAGGGAAAGCAAAAGATGGAAAAGATATTTTTATGGACGTACAAAATGTAACTACAGGTGCAGCTGATTATTCGAAAGTTTTTAAAGAATATGGTATTACACATGTAATTACATATAGTGATTCAAAAATACATAATAAATTAGATCAAGACAGTAACTATGAAAAAATATATCCAAAAACAGAAGAAGAAAAACAAAAAGATAATAGATTTGTAATATATAAAAAAATAAATTGATATAAAAAGGAAAATATATGATAAAGAAATATTGTATAGAAGTTGGTGGAATTAGATTAGATAAAATGTTAAGCCAATTAGATAAAGATATTTCACGAATGATGATTCAAAAACTAATAGATAAAAACAAAGTATTAGTAAATGGAAAAATAGAAAAACCATCTTATAAAGTGAATAAAAATGATATTATAACAATTGAAATTGAAGAACCACAAGAATCAAAAATAGTAGCTGAAGAAATACCTATTAATATAATATATGAAGATAATGATATTGTTATAGTAAATAAAGAAAAAGGAATGGTTGTCCATCCAGGAAATGGAAATACTAGTGGAACACTTGTAAATGCAATAATGGCAAAATGCAAAGATTCTCTTTCTGGAATTGGAGGAGAAATAAGACCTGGAATTGTACATAGAATAGATAAAGATACATCAGGTGTAATTATAATTGCAAAAAACGATAAAGCACATATTAATATAAGCAATCAAATAAAACAGCACTTAACACAAAAAACATATTTAGCATTAGTAAGAGGTGTAGTTAAAGAAAATGAAGCAACTATAGATATGCCAATAGGAAGAAGCACAAAAGATAGAAAAAAAATGGCTGTAGTAAAAAATGGCAAAAATGCTGTTACACATATTAAAGTATTAAAAAGGTATAAAGAAAACACATTACTAGAAATAAATATAGAAACTGGAAGAACTCATCAAATTAGAGTTCATTTAGCAGAAATAGGATATCCAATAGTTGGAGATTATACTTATTCAAATGGGAAAAATAAATTTGGAGTAGAAGGACAAATGCTTCATGCATATAAGATAAAATTTAAACATCCATCTACAAATAAAACAGTTGAATTTACAGCTGACTTACCAGAATATTTTAAAGAAATACTAAAAAAATTAAGTGAAGAGGAATAAAATGTGGAAGAAAGATTACAAAAATTTTTAGCTAATAATGGAGTAGACTCAAGAAGAAAATGTGAACAATATATACTAGATGGAAAAGTTCAAGTAAATGGAAAAACAATAACTGGGTTAGGATTTAAAGTTGACCCACAAAAAGATATTATTACTTTTGAACGGAAAAACAATTAAAAAAAATAAAAATAAAATTTATATTCTATTGAATAAACCAATCGGATATGTTACAACAATAAAAGAACAGTTTAATCGAGATAAAGTTACTGATTTAATAAAAGTAAAAGAAAGAATTGTTCCTGTGGGAAGGCTAGATATGTATACTTCTGGGGCATTAATTCTTACTAATGATGGTGATTTTATATATAAAGTAACGCATCCTAAAAATGAAATAACTAAAACTTATACAGTAACTTTAAAGGGTGAAGTTTCAGAACTAGAAATTGAAAATTTAAGAAATGGAATTACATTAGATGATGGTTTTAAAACAAGTCCTGCTAAAGTAAAAAAAATAATGGAAAACAAAGAAAAAAATATAACACGATTAGAAATAGTTATACATGAAGGAAAAAATAGAGAAGTTAGAAGAATGTGTGAAGCAATAAATAAAAAAGTATTAGCTTTGCACAGAAGTAAAATTGGGAATATTAACTTGAATGGACTTACAATAGGAAAATGGAGATATTTACAACAACATGAAATAGATAATCTTATTAAATAAAAAACAAAGGAAAAGGTATTCAAATGAATACAAGGAAGGAATGGAAGAGAAATGGAAGTTAAACACGAAAGAAAAATGTTGAGCGAGGAAAACATTAATTGGATTCAAAATGAAGCTAAGGCTGGAGAAATACTAAATGGAACAGTAAAAAACATGAAACCTTTTGGAGCATTTGTAGAAATTGAAAACGGAGTTACTGGATTATTACATATTGAAGATATTTCTGTTTCAAGGATTAAGAGCCCTGAAGAAAGATTTTCAATTGGACAAAATATAAAAGTTATGATAAAATCTGTTGATAAAGATTTAAATAGAATAGAATTGACACATAAAGAATTATTAGGTACCTGGGAAGAAAATATAACAGACTACAAAGAAGGAGAAAAAGTTCAAGGAATAATTAAAGAAGTAGAAAAACAAAAAAATGGTATTTTTGTTGAATTAAAGCCAAATTTAGTTGGATTAGCTGAATATAAAGAAGGCTATGGATATGGACAAAAAGTGGATGTTTATATTAAAAGAATAATAAAAGACAAGAAAAAAATTAAATTACTAATTGTTTCATAAGTTAAAAAGAATTTTAAGTTTAAAATTCTAAAAATAAAATCCAAATAATAATTTAAATGGGAGGTTAAAAATGGTAGAAGATGAGAAAATAAAAACAACAATATCGCCTTTTGCAATGAAAGAAGGGGAAATTAAAACTTTTGATGGAAAAGATGGATATGTTTCTATTAATCAGATTATACATAGGATTAACCTAGGTCATATTACAGAAATTCATTTTAAAATTTTAGAATTAGTAAATGAATTTGAATTCATGACATCTAGGCAAATCTATCAAATTTTAGTACATAGAAATGTAGATATAAAATCACAAGATAAATTAAACAACAAATTAGAACAACTTATAAAAACTAAAATATTAACTAGATATTATTTTTCAAGTGAAGATGGTAAATGTATTTATAGAGTATATTGCTTAGAAAAAATGGGAAAATATTTATTAAATTCTAGAAACATAGAATGTAAATGGCAACCAACAGATAATACAAAACCAGTATCTATGATAAAAAAGAGATTAGCTGGAAATCAGATTATTATTGCATATATGAGAAAAGTTAAAGCTTTTGATTCTTATGTCGTTAAGCCAGCAATAACAGCAAAAAAAGCAGGCAAAGTAATTAAGGCAAATGCTGGAGTAAGATTAACTAAAAAAGGTGTATCAGTTGACTTTTTATTTGAAGCGGTTAGAAGAGAAGAAGACTGGGAAACAAAATTTGAAGATAGAATGAAATTATATAAAGATTTCTATGAAGATTTTGTTCAATTAGACTCTGGATATGAAAAAGCACCACAATTTATAATTGTTGCAGAAGATGATAGACACATGGTTGAAATATTTAAGATAATTGTAACAAAACAATTAGAAATTCCAAATTTAAAAATATATTTTACACAGGATTTAAATCAAAATGCAACAACACTAGACAAATCATTAGTTGAATTTATTACAGACGAAAATGGTAAATATAAAATGAATAATGTGGAAGTAAAATTGCTAGGATAATTTATAAAAATTTAATAACAATAAATTAAAAGCAAAAAATAAACAATGAAATTTTTAGAGTATGTGAGGTACATACTCTTTTTATATAATAGGAAAGTTCTATGAACTTCCTATAATATAAAGCATTCCACAGAAAAATTGTTATACAATTTTTCGCGGACGAACAAAGACGCGGACTTTAAAATGTTATAAATAGCGAAAATGTTAATAATATCCGCTTTTGTTCTATAATAGGAAAGTTCTACTTTCTTATGCTTCTTTAAACTAAGCTTTTCTCCATGAAGTTGGATTTATAAAAATATTAAATAATATTTAATATCATATTAATTAGACAAGTGAATATCATTAAATATGAAAATTACAAGTTTAGATAAAATTAAAGACGGGCAATTTTGCCAAGTAATAAAAATTAATATTGATAGCGAGATAAAAAATAGATTATTAGATATGGGAATTGTCACTAATACAAAAATTAAAATGATAAAAAAAGCTCCTTTAGGAGATCCAATTCAAATTTACTTGAGAGGATATAATTTGAGCATTAGAAAAAGCATTGCAGAAAAAATTCAAGTTGAGGTGATTCTATGATTTTTGCATTAGTTGGTAATCAAAATTGCGGAAAGACAACAATTTTTAATCAAATAACAAATATGAATCAACATATTGGAAATTTTCCTGGAGTAACAGTTGATATAAAAATTGGAGAAGTACCAAATTTAATTGACTGTGAAGTTGTTGATTTACCAGGTTTATATTCTTTAAATACATATACAAAAGAAGAAGTTGTTACTAAAAAATATATAGAACAAAACAAACCTGATGTTTTAATAAATGTAATAGATGCAACTAATCTTGAAAGAAATTTATATTTAACCTTACAACTGAAGCAGTTAGGAATTCCAACTGTTATAGCTTTAAATATGTTAGATGAAGTAGAAAAAAATAATGGATATATCAACATTGAAAAATTAGAAAAAAAACTTGATATACCAATTGTTCCAATAACAACAGTAACAAAAAAAGAAGTGAATAATTTGATACAAATATCATGTAAAATCAAAGAAAAATATAATCATACAAAAAATACAAATAAATCAGATGTTACAGAAAAATATAAATTAATTGAGGAAATATGCAAAGATGTATGTAAAAATAACATAAATGAAAAAAGTAATAATAAGACATATAAAATTGATAAATTGCTAACAAATAAATATTTAGGAATACCAATTTTTATTATAATAATGTATATTATTTTTTATTTGACATTTAATGTCATTGGAGACTATTTATCAAATTTGATTAATGTAGGAATAGAAGTAGTATCTAATTTTACAGATAATTTACTTATAGAACATAATGTTAATGAAATAATACACAGTATGATTATAGACGGAATATTTATTGGAATAGGCAGTGTTGTAAGTTTTTTACCAATAATAATTACATTATATTTTTTCTTGTCATTATTAGAAGATAGTGGCTATATGACTAGGATAGCTTTTATAATGGATAAACCATTGAGCAAAATAGGACTTTCAGGGAAAAGTGCAGTATCAATTCTTTTAGGATTTGGATGTTCAGTTCCAGCTATTTTATCTACAAGAACAATTCAATCTGAAAGAGAAAGAAAACTTACAATGAAATTAATTCCATTTATGAGTTGCAGTGCCAAAATTCCAATTTATGCAGTTTTTGTTTCAATATGTTTTAAAAAATATGCAAGCTTAGTGATGATTTTATTATATATTATTGGAGCGGTTATAGGCATATTAATAACTGCATATTTAAATAGAGTTACAAAAAAATCAAAAGAAGATACTTTTATTTTGGAATTACCAAATTATAGATTTCCAACATTCAAAAATACTTGTTTATTGATGTGGAATAAAAGTAAAGAGTTCATTGAAAAAGCTTTTTCTATAATATTCTTTTCTTCAATGATAATATGGTTCCTTAAGAGCTTTGATGAAAATTTATATTTAACTAGTATTGAAAAAAGTTTGTTAGCAAAAATAGGCAAAAAAATTACTCCAATTTTTATCCCTTTAGGATTTACAGATTGGAGAATTATTACATCAATTATAACTGGCATTAGTGCTAAAGAAGCGGTTATTAGTACATTAAGTATTTTAACTAATACAAATGCACAATTATTACCAATTTATTTGAGTAAAATGCTAAGCATTTCATCCTGCATTAGTTTTCTTATTTTTATACTTTTATATACACCATGTATTGCAACAATTAGCACAATAAAAAAAGAATTTAGTTTAAGGACTTCAATAAAAGTAGCCATAAATCAATTTTTAATTGCATACACAATATCATTTATAGTATATAATTTAAGCAATTTGCTTTTTAATTTCTTCTAAAGCAATTGCTAATTGATCTGGGCAAGAAGTACCACGTCCACCACAATCAATACCTTTTAATTTAGAAATAACTTCATCAATTTTTCTACCTTCAACTAATGTGCTAACTGCTAAAGTATTTCCAGGGCATCCACCAATTATTTTAACAGAAACAATGGTATCACCATCCATATTAATAATAAATTCTTGTGAACATACACCTAATGGTTTATATCTATATTCCATAATACGATCTCCTTACATATATTAATAAGATAAACAAATTATACCAAATAAAATTACTATATACAATTATTTTATACTATAAAATAATATATATACTTTATAAATTATGTAATTTTAATTGTTATAAATAAGATTTTATATTATAATAACAAATAGTTTAAAGTAAAAAAATTAGAATTAGTAATAAAAAAGGAACGAGATGAAATTATGAAAATAGCAATTATTTCAGATATACATAGTAATTTACAAGCATTACAAGCAACAATTGCAGATATAAGAAAAAGAAAAGTAGATAAAATAATATGTTTAGGAGATATAATAGCAAAAGGATATCATGTCCATGAATGTATAAATATTATAAGGAAAGAATGCGATGTAATTCTAAAGGGAAATTGCGATAGACATTTTTCAGAAGAGTTAAAAGAACTAAATTTAAAAAGAGAAGAACAGGTATATAGATGGAAACAAGTAAATAAAACATTAACTGAAGACGAAAAAATTTTTCTAAGTCAATTACCTTTTTCGCATGAATTTTATATGAGCGGAAGTTTAATAAGAGTTTTCCATGCTACTCCAGAAAGGGATAATATTGCAATAATTAATCAGGATTTAATTGAAGATAAATATAAAATGTTTTTACCAAGTAATAAAACTGAATCACAAAATATTGCAGATATTGTCATTTATGGTCATATTCATCATCAATATATGGATAAGCTATATAATAAAACATTAATAAATTCTGGAAGTGTTGGAAATAGTTTTTGTTTAATAAGAAATCCAAAAAAAGATAGTGATATAAGAGAAATAAGACAAGCTAGTTATTGCTTATTAGAAGGAAAATATGAAGATAAAGAATATTCAGAACCACTTTCTATACAACTTATTAGGGTTCCATATAACCTAGAAAAAGAACTGGATGTAGATGAATATTTTGAAAAAGATCAGTTTAAATATGAAGTTGAAAATGGTACATATAGAAATATGGAAAAAATAAAAGATAATTTTGAAAGACTAGGAATTGATATAAAAAAATTTTAAGATGATAAAATCAACATAATTAAAAATATTTTTCATTTTTTTGTAAAAATTTTATAAAAGCAAAAAGATTTAAACAAAAAATTTCCAATATATGAAAAAAGTTGATTTTATCTATTGACAAGACCCTGAAAGTCATAGTATAATATCAAAGCGTAAGAAAAGCGATGAAGCAGGATGTGGCTACACATAGATGGAGGGAACTCCTGCGGAGTATGTCTTGGCTTAGACCGGGCGATAAGTTTGATAAAAGCACACTTATCCAGGATACAAAAGAATTATTGTTCTTGGATTTATATATGGTTATACAAGAAACACTAGGGTGCGTTTAAACTTGCCGTTACATTTTATTAAGGAGGGAAAACAATGGCAACAACAAATCAAACAGTAGGAAGCGAAAAAATTAGAATTAGATTAAAAGCTTATGATTTTGTAGTTTTAGATCAGTCTGCTGAAAGAATAGTAGATACTGCTAAAAGAACAGGAGCAAAAGTTTCTGGTCCTATTCCACTTCCAACAGAAAAGGAAATAGTAACAATTTTACGTTCTCCACATAAAGATAAAGATTCAAGAGAACAATTTGAAATGAGAACACATAAAAGAGTTATAGACATCCTTTATCCAACACAAAAAACAGTTGATAGTTTAATGAAATTAGATTTACCAGCTGGTGTTGATATTGAAATAAAATTATAGAATTATTAGTAACTTAAATTAGTTGAAATGTAAACTACAAAAGTTTACTTTATTAAAAAGCATATAAAAATTATGCTACAAAAACCAAGCTCACGGTATACTAATATGAAAGTTTTAAAAAGTAAAACAAAACATTTCACTGATATACTGTAAGCCAATAGTTAAGGAGGATAGAAAGTAAGATGAAAAAAGCAATCATCGGAAAGAAAGTAGGAATGACACAAGTATTCGACGAAAAAGGTAATGTAATACCTGTAACAGTAATCGAAGCAGGACCATGCAGTGTCGTTCAAGTTAAAACAGTTGAAACTGACGGATATAATGCAGTTCAACTAGGATATGGTTTTGTTAAGGAACATAAAGTTAATAAACCACAAAAAGGACATTTTACAAAAGTAAAAGTTACTCCAACAAAACATTTAATAGAATTCAGATTAGATGATGTTTCAAATGTTAAAGTAGGAGATGAAATAAAAGCAGACATCTTTGCAGAAGGTGAAGTAGTAGATATTCAAGGAACAACTAAAGGAAAAGGTTTTCAAGGTGTTATAAAAAGACATGGACAATCAAGAGGACCTATGGGACATGGTTCTATGTATCATAGAAGACCTGGTTCAATGGGACCAACATCAACACCAGGTAGGGTTTTTAAAGGAAAAAAATTACCTGGACATATGGGAAATGAAACAGTAACAATCCAAAATCTAAAAGTTGTTAAAGTTGATTTAGATAAAAATTGTATATTAGTAAAAGGTAGTGTTCCAGGAAACAAAGGAGCTATCTTAAAAATAAAAGATGCCATTAAGGTATTAGCGTAAAGAAAGGAGGAACAGTAAATGCCTACAATAGATGTTTATAATGTAGAAGGAAAGAAAGTTAGCACTGTTGAATTAAAAGACGAAATATTCGGAATTAATCCAAATGAAAATATTGTTCATAGTGTATTAGTAAATTACTTAGCTAATCAAAGACAAGGAACTCAAAGTACAAAGACTAGATCTGAAGTTACTGGTGGTGGTAGAAAACCTTGGAAACAAAAAGGTACTGGTAGAGCTAGACAAGGAAGTATTAGAGCACCACAATGGATTAAAGGTGGTATAGCTTTAGGACCAAAACCTAGATCTTACACATTTAGAGTAAATAAGAAAGAAAAGAGATTAGCAATAAAATCTGTACTAAGTTCAAAAGTATCAGAAAATAAATTAGTTGTAATTGATAAATTACCTTTTAAAGAAATTAAAACAAAGCAAATGGTAAAAGTATTAGAGAATAACAAAATTGAAGGAAAAGCTTTAATCATGTTACCAGAAAAAAATGAAACAGTTCAAAAATCAGCAAGAAATATAGAAGGTGTAAAAACTACATTAGTTAATACAATTAATGTATATGATTTATTAAAATATAGTAAATTAGTTGTTACACTTGATACTGTTAAAAAGTTAGAGGAGGTGTATGCTTAAGATGGTAGCCGAAGATATAATTATAAAACCAATCATTACTGAAAAAAGTAATGGTGAAATAGAACAAGGTAAATACACTTTCAAGGTTGCAAAAAATGCAACAAAACCAGAAATAGCTTGTGCAGTTGAAAAATTATTTAATGTAAAAGTTAAAAAAGTTAATACAATGAATATTGATGGAAAAGAAAAAAGAGTTGGTGTTCATTTAGGAAAGACTGCTAGCTGGAAAAAGGCAATAGTACTTATAGATACTGATCCACAAACAATTACATATAATAAAAAAGGTGGAAAAGAAACTAAAGGTACTAAAAAGTACAATTCTTCAATAGAAGAATTTATGGGAGCATAATTCCAAAATTAAAATATCTGGAAAATACCAGGAAAATAAATAATATCTGTTGCGGAACAGGAAAAAATCCGTAATATATGAATGGATGTGAAAATCTTAAAACATTAAAGCAGAGGATTGCTCAAAAACGAGCAGTATTAGGCAAACGATTGAGTAAACCGCAGGCGTATATAAATACGTCGAGGATTTACGAGTGAGTTTAACGACGTAATGCGAAGTTTTTCACAATCCGGGAAGGAATTTTTAAAATGGGAATAAAACATTACAATGCCTATACACCATC
>CANPZM010000007.1 GCA_947589065.1 uncultured Clostridia bacterium | reverse complement strand
TTGTCATATTCTATATTTGGAATTTCTTTTTTTAATAACTCATATTGCTCGCAACTTGCTCTTGTTCCTAAAACTTCTCCGTTTTCTTTGTATATATTAGTATAAATATTCGTTAAAAACTCATTAGGTTTTCCTTGACAAAAAATAACTTCACTTTCACCTGTTCTTTGTTTTCGATTATGATCTATTTTTGCATATCCTAAATCTTCGTATTGATTATTCTTTATTTCTTTTTCAGCTTCTTCAATCGTTATTTCATTATTTTTTACTTTTGCTAATATTTCTGCTATATCCATATAACCTCCTTATGTAACCAATTAACACATTTTTAATATTTAAGTTAATTTATATAGTTCTTTTAATGGAATATTATTTTTTTCAGCTAATTCCTTCATGCTTTCATATTCAGGATATACATAAGTTTCTCCATTATTGATTACTTTTTTAACTTTTAATTTTCCATATTTTGTGTCTAATTCAGTCATTTCTCTGCCAAGTTCTGTTCTATATTCAAAACGATATCTAATGCCAATGGTAGTTGTTTCTTTAAAAATAATATTTTGTAATTTATATATGTCTTCTTTTTTACATGCAACTGTTAATCTATAAGCTGGTCTATTTTTTTTCATAAAGATTGGTGTATAAAATACATCTAATGCTCCATTTTTAAATAATAATTCTTGAGTATATCCTAATATTTCTCCGTTGCAATCATCAACATTTGTTTCCATTACAACAAAATCTTCATTTTGCTTTTCCATTTTTCCATAATATACTTTTAAAATATTTGGTATTTTTAGTTCTTTATATCCTGCACCCCATCCTATTTTTTCTGTTACCATAGCAGGTAAATTTGTAAATTCTTCAGCAAGTTCACTAATTATTGCCGCACCTGTTGGTGTTACCAATTCTGTATCTATATCTATTTGTCTAAACTTTACATCAGATTCTGCAAATATTTCACTTGTTGCTGGTACTGGTACTGACATAGTTCCATGAGCACATTCTATGAACCCATACCCATCATTTACTATACTAGAAATAATTTTATCTGGATTTATTTTTTTAATTAAAATAGCTGTTCCAACAATATCTACAATAGAGTCTATTGCACCTACTTCATGAAAATGTACTTCTTCTAAAGTTTTATTATGTACTTTAGATTCTGCTTTTGCTACTCTTAAAAATATTCTTTTTGCTAAATCCTTTACATCTTCTTTCAAAGAACTATTATCAATAATTTCATTTACATCTCTTAAATTTCTATGTTCATGATGATGTTGCTCTTGACTATGGTGATGTTCACTTTCTTCCAAATGATGTATGCGTCCATATTCATCTTTTCCATCAATAATAACATCTACATAAGTTCCTGTAATTCCATTTTTGACTTTTTTAGATATTTCAATTTTATATCCATTTATATTTAATTTTTTTAATTCTTCTAATAAGTAGTTTTTATCTTCAACGATTTCTAATAGAGCTCCAAGAACCATATTCCCGCTAATTCCACTTGAGCAATCAAAATATAAAGTATTCAAAATTAATCATCCTTTCTCTAATATATTGTCATTAGTATAATATAATTTTTCTAATATAATTTCAATATTTTTTAAATTTAAAAAATATTGCTATACGTTTTTTTATTTTTGTTTATTTTTCTATTCCTTCTTTTTCATTTGTTAAGTTTAATTTTTTACTTATAATTTTTAATTGTTGATTTTTACAAATAGCTAATTTTGCAATTGATTCAAAATTAAATCCTAGCTCTAATGCTGAAAATGCTTTTAAAAATTCATCATCTTTAATGGCATTTGTAAAATCTTTTTGCATTTTGAATGCTTTTTTAGAATCTCTTAAAAAAATGCTATATAAATAAGTACCTACAAGATTTGCAAAAACATATCTCGTCATAAGTGGTCTTTTTAAAGTACTTATTATTTTTATATATATAGGTAAAATTGAATCATTTGATTGATATTCGTTTTTCTTTAATACTTCTTTTAAATCTTCTTTTTTTATGTCACCATTTTTTTCTTTTCTTTTGGCTAATTGTATTATAAGATTATTGATATCTGCGATTTTTTTATCTCTTTTATATTGCTCAAATATGAATGAATATTTTTCTTTTTCTGTTATTAATCCTTTTTTTTCTAAAAAATCATTCAGCAAATATTCAATAAAAACAGAATTTATTTCATCAAAAAGTGGTCTTGTTTCAGTTCTTCTTTTATAACTATTGGGATTTAAATTCATAACATGAGCTAATTCATGTGCTAATACATATGCATCTTGTATGTTTCCTTCTAATTCAATATATATTTTTCCTTGATTAATTTGAATAGTACGTGGTTTTTGGTATGAATCAATTTGGAAATCTTCATATTTAGTTAATATCTTTGAACCATCATTTGAATATTTAGGAAATTCTGAATCATTAGGTAATGATTCCTTATTTTTTTCATCATATAAAACAATTGAAATATTATTATTTTTATTTATTATAATATTCTTTGCTATTTGATAATACTCGAAATCTAATTGTTTATAAAAATCTAAAACAATACTTATTATTTCATTTTGTGAAATCGGTCTATAAATCTTATATGTACCTCTTTTAAGCGGAATAAATGGAAGCTTTGAAAAAGTATCATTTAGAGTTAGCACAAGAAATCTGTTTTTATTATTCATATTTTCATTTAATTCTTTAATTATTAAATCTAATGCTTCATTTAATTGTTTATACTCTTCTTCCATTTCAACACTCTTTCTATTTTAATTTAATATATATTTTGGCTCTATATTTTTAAATCTACAATAATGTTATTATTTATTTTTCTTTTTACGAACATTTGTATTGTATCATCTTTTAATTTTACAATCAATACTTTTTAAAATAATATTGTTTTTATATAGAACAAAAGCGGACATTTTTAACATTTTTGCTATTTATAACATTTTAAAGTCCGCGTCTTTGTTCGTCCTCGAAAAATTGTATAACAATTTTTCTATGGAATGCTTTATATTATAGGAAGTTCAGAGAACTTTCCTATAATATTAAAAAAGAAGTGTCATCCATTTTCTTTTGGATACACTCCTTATTTTTCAATATATTTCAGTTTTTATTTTCTAGTTTGGGTGACAAACTATTTTTGAGTACTTATTTTCTTATACCTTATAAATCCTTCAAACCATTGGTTTTAAGCATTCTTTCCGCAACAGTTCTTATACTTTTTGCCCGAACCACAAGGACATGGTTCATTTCTTCCTATTTTTGGTCCTGCATTAACTACAGGGGCTTTTACAACCTTTTTTTCTTCTTCTGAATCTTCATCAGAAGCTATGAAATTATCTATGTTTTCTCTTCCTTCACTAGTTATTCTTGCAGCACTTGTTCTTTGATATCTTTCTCTTTTTTGTACTGACATAATAATTTTTGCTACGTCTAGTTTAATACTATTAACCATTTCTTCAAACATGTCTGAACCATCAATTTGATATTGTATTACTGGATCTTTTTGTCCATAAGCACGAAGACCAATACCATTTTTTAGTTCGTCCATTGCATCAATGTGATCCATCCATTTATTATCAACGACTTTTAATAATACAATTCTTTGTAATTCTTTAAATGCATTTGCTCCAATTTCTTTTTCTTTTTCGTCATATATTTTTAATGCTTTTTCCTGTAATTCTTCTATTACTTCTTCTGGTGTTGTATGAGGTTTGCTTAATGCTTCTACATTTTGAATATTTAATCCATTTTGAATTTCAAGTTTTAATGCTGTTTTATCTGCTGATTTATCATTAATTTCTGAAGTATAAGTATTTACAATAAGTTCGCATGCTTCTCTAATCATTGTTTTTATTGATTCACTAACATCTTCACCATTTAATACTTGTCTTCTTTGAGAATATATAATTTCTCTTTGAGTGTTCATTACATCATCATAGCTTAATACGTATTTTCTAATTGAAAAGTTTCTGCCTTCTACTTTCTTTTGAGCCATTTCAACTGCTTTAGTAACTGGTTTTAATTGAATTGGCATATTATCATTTGTTCCTAATAAGTTGTAGACTTTTGTTACAGCTTCACCACCAAATAATTTCATTAAATCGTCATCCAAACTTATGAAGAATATTGATTCTCCGGGATCTCCTTGACGACCACTACGACCTCTTAACTGGTTGTCAATTCTTCTTGATTCATGTCTTTCTGTACCAATAATTTTTAAACCGCCTGCTTCAATTACTTTTTCTTTTTCTTCTTTTATTTCTTTTTTGAATTTATCTTCTAATTCGTTAAATACTTTTCTAGCATTTAATATTTCCTCATCTTGCGTGTCGTTATGTGCGGATGCTTGTTCTATCAAATCGTTAGAATAGCCATTCTTCTTCATTTCAAGTCTTGCCATATATTCTGTGTTACCACCAAGCATGATATCGGTACCACGACCAGCCATGTTTGTTGCTATAGTTACACTACCATATTTTCCGGCTTGTGCAATTATTTCAGCTTCTTTTTCATGAAATTTTGCATTTAATACTTCGTGAGGTATGCCTTCCTTTTTTAATAAATTACTTAATTTTTCAGACTTGTCAATTGATACTGTACCTACTAAGACTGGTTGACCTTTTTCATGTGATTTTTTTATTTCTTCAACTACAGCATTGAATTTTATATCTTGATTTTTATATATGATATCATTGTGATCTGTTCTATCAATAGGTTTATTTGTAGGAATAACTACAACGTCTAAATTATATATTTCTCTGAATTCCGCTTCTTCTGTTTTGGCTGTACCAGTCATACCTGCCAATTTTTCGTACATTCTAAAATAATTTTGGAATGTAATATTAGCTAAAGTTTTTTGTTCATCTGCAATTTTTACATGTTCTTTGGCTTCAATTGCTTGATGTAATCCATCATTATATCTTCTTCCATACATAATTCTACCTGTAAATTCATCAACAATTAAAACTTCTCCATCTTTAACAATGTAATCAACATCACGCTTCATAACTCCATGTGCTTTTAAAGCCTGATTTACGTTATGAACGATATCGCTATTATCTAAATCATTGAAATTTGCTAATCCGAAATATTCTTCAGCTTTCTTTATACCTTTTTGTGTTAGAGATGCTGTTTTAGCTTTTAAATCAACTATGTAATCATATTTTTCATTATCTTCTTGTTGCTCTACATCTTTTATATCTTCTTCTACAATTACTTTTGCTGAAAGTCTTCTTACAAAATCATTGGCTTTCTTATATAAATCAGATGATTTATTTGCTCTACCAGAAATAATAAGTGGGGTTCTTGCTTCATCGACTAATATACTATCAATCTCATCTACGATGGCATAATGTAAATCTCTTTGAACCATATCTTCTTTTTCTATAACCATGTTATCTCTTAAATAATCAAATCCATATTCGTTATTAGTTCCATATGTAATATCAGCATTATATGCTGCCTTTTTTTGCTCTTGAGTCATCCTTGAAATATTTAGTCCTACAGATAAGCCTAAAAATTTATATAATTTACCCATCCATTCACTATCTCTTGTTGCTAGGTAATCGTTTACAGTAATAACATGAACACCTTGGCCAGTAAGAGCATTTAAATATACTGGTAATGTTGCAACTAATGTTTTTCCTTCACCAGTCTTCATTTCAGCAATTCTACCTTGATGAAGTATAATTCCACCAATTAGTTGAACGTCGAAATGTCTCATTTCAAGAACTCTTTTTGATGCTTCTCTTACAACAGCAAATGCTTCAGGTAAAATATCATCTAATGTTTTTCCATCAGCTAATTGTGCTTTAAAGTAATCAGTTTTAGCACGTAATTCAGCATCTGATAATTTTTCCATTTCTGGTTCTAAACTATTAATTTTATTTACAATTGGTTGTACCCTTTTTACTTCTTTTTCACTATAAGATTTGAATAATCCCATTTAATTTGCCTCCAAATAGTATTTATTATTAATCACGTTTTACTATATCATTATTTTTTATTCTTTGCAAGGAATAATATTGATTTTATTTCATACTATTTAATAAAAATTATTTAAGTTAGGAAGTTTGCTATGCGTATATATAATTTTAAACTTAATAAAAGTAAAATTTTTAAAGCATTTTTTTTAATTTGTGCATTAGTTTGTATTTTAATTTTTTTCCATGCAGGATATTCTCTTGTAAATGAAATGAAAAATAATCGACAAGATAATTTTGTTGTCGAAGATTCATATTTTGATAATAAAAAAATTGAAATTCCAAGTAATCAATATACAAATGTTTTAAATGAAGTTCACGAAAATTTAGATTCTTATATTGGAAAAGAAATTGTTTTTACTGGATACATATATAGAATCAATTATTTAGAGAAAAATCAATTTGTATTGGCCAGAAATATGATTATTAACCCCGCTTCTCAAACTGTTGTTGTAGGCTTTTTAAGTGAATATGATAAAATAAATGAATTTGATAATTTGTCTTGGGTTAAAGTTTCTGGAGTAATTGAAAAAGGTAATTTAGACGGAGAAATTCCTATATTAAAAATCAATAGTATTGAAAAAACAAATAAGCCTAAAGATGAATTTGTTTATCCACCAGAAGATGCTTATGTTCCAACAAGTGCTAGTATATATTAATATAGATTTTCTCTATCTTAATTATTTGTAAATTCTTTGAAAAAATTTTGAATTATTATTAGTATAATTGGACCAATTAATAGACCTAATATGCCCATAAATTTAAATCCAACATACATAGCAATTAATGTATTTAACGGATGTAGGCCAATTTGTCCAGATACAATTTTGGGTTCCAAAAATTCTCTTATTATGCTTATAATTGCTAATAGTATTAAAACTGCAATTCCTAGTTTTATATCTCCTGAAATTATTGATATAATTGCCCATGGAACCATTGCAGTTCCGGAACCTAATATTGGTAATAAATCAACAAAGCCAATACCTAAGGAAATTAAAAATGGTGACTTTACGTTTAATCCTACAGCTTTAAATCCATAAAGGCTTATTAAAACTATTATAAATGATATAAATACTAAAATAAGTTCCGCTTTTATATATTTTCCTAGTGCTTTTGTTGTTCCTGTAAATTGTTTATTTACTTTTTTTAATAAATTTTTAGGTATATATTGTTCTAAGTTATCTTGTATGGATATTCTATCTGTTGATATGAAATATGTGGCTAATATTGTTATTATTAAGTATATAACAAATGTTGGTATTTCAGTTATTAGATTTAAAATGCTTGTTAGAAATTTATTAAGATATCCTAAAATATGATTTATTAATTCATTTGTACTATTTATTATTAGATTTCTTACTTCTGGTGAAACTTTTATATGTTCAAGCTTTAGAAAATCACTTAACTTTTCTAAGGTTGACGAAATACTTTGCCCTACACTATTAAAATCTTTTAATATTCCAGCCGCTTCTGAAAAAACTATTGTTGAACTCCCAATAATTATGCCAATTAAAATTGCAAATACAATGAATAATGCAATTTTAGCTGACGTTTTTCGCAATAAATGAGTTCTTTTCGAAATAAGTTTTATTAATGGTTCAATACAATTTGCAATTATTAATGCAATTAAAAAAGGAATAAAAAACCAAATTAATTTCAATGAGACATATAAAATTATGATTAAAAATAAAAAATAAAGTATTTTTTTAATTACTTTGTTCCAATGATTCAAATCTAAAACCATACTACCACTACTTTTCTTTTTAATTATAGTATGATTATTTTTTTTATAAATATTCATTTAAAAACCACAATCTCTCCAGAGAGAAATCGTGGTTTTTTGAAAATCATTCTTCGGTTTGCTCAGCTTCTTCAGGACTTTCTTCAGTCTGCGCAGGTTCCTTATTCGGCATTAACAAATACTTGAATAGTTTTATTATTGGAAGTATCATTCCTAATAATAAAACGCCTGTCAATAACCATAAGGATGAGTCATTTTTGACGAAAGCCCAGAAACATGATTGTAATGTGAGTCCTAATAGAATTAACAATATGCTGATTGACCAAGCATAAGTTTTTTTCTCACTATTACTAACATCAACCTTCTTTAGGAATTTTTGAGCTGTAACATAGCCTAAAATCATCGTGCCAGATAGAAAACAGCTCGCGGAATACATGAATATCATAAATCCAAAAAACAGGCCAGCAAGAATGATGGTTATGCTTTTGGACCGTAGAGTATTGAAAACTTTGACTTCAAAAAAGAGGAATAACACTCCGATGATGCAGAGCATTAAAATTCTTTTTAAATCATACTCCGATTCTTGCATGAAATTCCGAATTTCATTTCCTTTTTCCTGATTTTCTTTTTCCTGCATTTTTTTACCCCCTTTGGTATAGTATTTTTTATATATGTCAACTGTTCATTAGAACAGATTGGGTTTATGCTAAATGCTAGGAACTTAATTATATCATAAATTTACATAAAAGTCTAATATGGATAATATCCATTAGGCATTTGTGGTGGAATTTGATAAAAATTATTGTTTCTTTGTCTTGATAATAGGTATTTTATTACTAATATTTTTATAAAATCTTTAATTAAATTATTACTTTTGATTCTTTCTTGATTTTTAGGATCAGCTGTTTTATCTTTGTAATCTTCAAATATTTCATCTGTAATTCTGTTTACATTTTCCTCATTTAATCTATAATTATTTGAAATGCTTTGGTCTTCTATTTTTCTATTTATTTCTGTATATAGTTCTGGATAAAGTTTTCCTACATTTTCTTGCCTATTTTGAATTGGTGTAAATTGATTTTGATATGTATAGTTATAGTATGGATTTGGCATATTAGGATAATTATTGTTTCCTCTCATATAATCTTCATAATTTTCATAATACATATATTATCCTCCTAATTTTTTTATATATATTATGAATAGTTTTTTTATTTGTTACAAAAAAAGGAATTATTTTTTTAAATAATTCCAATAAATAATTCTATTAATTAATTTTTCTTTCAACTATTGCTTTAAACTTATTTCCTCTATCATATGCATTTTTAAACATATCAAAGCTTGCACTTGCTGGAGAAAATAAAACTATATCTCCTTGTGTTGAAATTTCTTTGGCTATATCTACCGCTTCCTCTAGTGAAAAGGCTTCATATATATCTAATTTTTTATTTTGATTATCTAATTCATTTTTGACTGCATTATAAATTTTTGTTTTTGTAGAACCCATTAAAATTAATGTTTTGACCCCTTCAACTATTGGTTTCGCAATTGGTGTATAGTCTAAATTTTTATCATAGCCTCCAGCAATTAATATTACTTTTTTATAAAATGATTTTATTCCTGAAATTGTTCTTGTTGGACTTGAACTTGCAGAATCATTATACCATCTAACATTATTTGAGTCTTCTTTTACAAATTCTAGCCTATGCTCTACTCCTTTAAAATTTAAAATTGCTTTTTTAGCAGTTTCTTCATCAACTAGTGATTTTGTTGCAGCTAGTGCTGCACATATATTCTGATAATTATGTTTTCCAAGTAATAGGACATCTCTTGTATATAAAATATGTTTTCTTAAATTATTTTCACAGAATTTAATCGTTCCATCATCTACTATATATCCGTTTTCTAATTTTACTTGATCACTAAAATATATTACGTTACTTTTAGCTTCTTTGCCACATTCTCTTGTAATTGGGTTATCAAAATTTAAAATTAATACATCATCTTTATTTTGTGACTTGAAAATACATTTTTTGGCTTCAATATATTCTTCTAAATCTGTATGATAATCTAAATGATTTGGTGTAATATTAGTTATTACAGCAATAGATGGGCTAATTGCCATATTCATAAGTTGAAAACTACTTAATTCTAAAACAATGATATCATTTGGTGTCATTTCTGAAACTTTTGTAAATAGTGGTATACCAATATTTCCTCCTAGATAGCAATTATATCCTTTTTCTTTTATTATTTCATATATCAAGCTTGTTGTTGTTGTCTTCCCATCGCTTCCTGTTACACCAATTATTTTTCCTGGGCATAGTTCCATGAACATTTCAATTTCAGTAGTTACAAGTGCTCCTCTATTTGCCTCTTCTTCTAATTCTTTTGTATTTGGCAAGCAGCTTGGTGAACGAAAAATCAAGTCAAATCCTTTTAATTTTGATAGACAATCTCTACCTAATGAAAATTCCATACTATATTCGACAATTTTATCCATTACTGATTTATCTATATCATCTATATTTCTATTATCAAATACTGTTACATTTGCTTTGTATTTTCTCATGTAATCTATAAGTGGTACATTACTTACGCCAAGTCCAATTATTGCTACTTTCCTGTTTCTTAGATATTCATTAAATTCATTTAATTTTTGATTAATGTATTCCATTAGAAATCTCCTTTCAGATTTATATAGAATCTTTCTTTGATAAAATATGATTTAAGACTAATTTTGTTGAATCTTCAATATTATTTGATGAAGTTACATCAATTATAATTGTATCTTTATATGTTTTATAATAGCCTGATTCTTCTTGTAGTTTATCTCTTTTTATTATGTTTTTCCTAATTTCATTTATGTTTTCATTTTCATATTGTTGAGACTTCCATATAATTCTTTTATCCAAATCGGCTGTTATAAAAATATGATAATCTAAGTCAGGATATATTTTTTTAGTATCCCTTCCTGAAAAGATTACTGTATATTTCTTTTTATATTCATTTATATAATTTTCAACTATTTTATATGCATTTATATTATTTAAGGTTCTTGATGTCTTTGATACTGCTAATGAGTTTTCTGGTGATTGTAAGTCTATATCTTGAATTTTTTTACCATGTGAAAATACTACTGTTTCTCTATTTTCTATTTTTATTTCGATTTCATATTTTTTAAATAAATTTGCCAAGTCTACATTTTGGAAATTTTCAAGTTTTTCTTTTGACATTTGATATGTAATTGCTCTATATATATTTCCTGCATGAAGTACTATAGAGTTTGGAATATAATTTAATAAGTTTTTACAAATTGATGTTTTTCCAGTTCCAACTAAACCTTCAATACCTATAACTAAATTTTTTGTCATGTATGAAATCCTTTCGATTAAAAATTTAACAATATTATACTACAATTTACATTAAAGATGAATATTTTTATTTAAAATAGGAAAAATATTATTAAATAAGACAGGAGGTGCTGTAATATGAAAAATAATAATAACAATGAAAAGAAAAATAATAATAAGCAATCATCTAAAAAATCAAACAATCAAGAACAAGAATAATTATTTTTTATAAATGATAAAGAGAGAATAGTTTTATTCTCTCTTATTTATATTATAGGAAAGTTCTCTGTGTACTGAACTTTCCTATAATATAAAGCATTCCACAGAAAAATTGTTATACAATTTTTCGCGGGCGAACAAAATCGCGGACATTTTAAAGTCCGCTTTTGTTCTTTATTATTTATTATTTGTAAAATATTCTATATCTTCTTCATATAAGTTATGTTTTACTTTATCTAAAACTCTTTTACTCTTTATACATAATTGTAGTATTTCTCCAATATTATTGCTTTTTATCCTATTTTGAAGTGCTATTAATGCTTCTTCTTTTTGGCTTTCAGGTATGCTATATTTTATTAAATCTGATATAGTTGATGAAGTTAATCTGCTACAACATTTATATAAAGATTCTAATTTTTTTTCTTCTGAAATATGATATTGTATAATATCTGATATTTGCTTTGATGTTAATTGATTATAAACAATATCAAGTAATTCAGGAATTTTAGATGTTTCAGAATTACATATTATATTAAACAAATTAGTTTGATTTATTTCTTTTGAATATTTTTTTAATGCTGATATTTTGCTTTGTGAATCTAATGTATCAATTATGGATGCTTTTAAAAATCCATCTAATTTTTCATGATACAAATTTAAACAGTCTAATCTTTCGTATAAAGGTACATATTTTTTTATTAATTCAGTTATTTCGTAAGAATCAAACCTTTCAATGCATTTTGATAATGCATTCTTTCTTTGATCTGGTGGCAAATTATTAAATATTCCAAAAATATCGTCTAAGTCTAGATTATATTGGTAGCTTTCTAGAATTGTTAATTTACCATTATAATCTAATTTTTTTATTGTTAATTCATATAAATCATATGTCGTAATGAATTTTTTAGCAATTTGTAATGCTTCTACTCTTTTATTCATCGGAAACGTTGAAATAATTTCTACAATATCTGATGAACTTAATTGTGTTAAATTATTTTTTAAAATATTTAGTGCAACATCGTGGTTTTTTTCTTTTTTTATTATAGTAATAATATTTTTTACGTCTGTACCACTTGAAATTGCCTTAATTTTGTTACCAAATAATATTTGTTTAATCCTTTCTAAAAATTTCATCTATTTGTACCTCTAAATAATATTTCATTAATAGTATATCATTAATAATGTTATATTATATTTCTTTTGTGTTAAATTTTAAAAACATTTATGTTACTGTTCTAAATATTTTGCTAAAAATTTTCCAGTTTGTGATCTTTCATTTTTTACTATTTGTTCTGGCGTACCTATTGCAATAACTTGTCCGCCTTCATCTCCGCCTTCTGGTCCTAAATCAATTATGTGATCAGCAGTTTTTATTAAGTCTAAATTATGTTCAATTACTATTATTGTATTTCCAGTATCGACTAACCTTTGTAATATGTCAACTAATCTATGAACATCATCAATATGTAGTCCTGTTGTAGGTTCATCTAAGATATATAATGTTTTTCCTGTTGCTCTTTTTGATAATTCTGTCGCAAGTTTTACTCTTTGTGCTTCTCCACCTGATAGTGTTGTTGATGGCTGACCTAATTTGATATATCCTAATCCTACATCATATAAAGTTTGAATTTTATTTTTTATTTTTGGTATATTAGAAAAGAATTCTAAAGCTTCTTCAACAGTCATATCAAGCACATCTGCAATAGATTTTCCTTTATATTTAGCTTCCAATGTTTCTCTATTATACCTTTTCCCATGACATACTTCACATGGTACATATATATCTGGTAAGAAATGCATTTCAATTTTAATAATTCCATCACCTTGACATGCTTCACATCTTCCGCCAGGAACATTAAAGCTAAATCTACCTTTTTGAAATCCATTCATTTTAGCTTCATTTGTATTTGCAAATATATCTCTTATTGTATCAAAAACTCCTGTATATGTTGCTGGATTTGAACGTGGAGTTCTACCAATAGGTGATTGATCTATATTGATTACTTTATCTATATTTTCAAGTCCTTTTATTCCTTCACATTTACCTGGTTTTACATTTGAGCCATACAATTCTCTTGCTACATAATTATATAAAACTTCATTTACTAATGTACTTTTTCCTGAGCCAGATACGCCTGTTACACAGTTAAATACTCCTAATGGAATTTTTACATTTATGTTTTTTAGATTATGTTCTATTGCTCCAATAATTTCTATGCTTTTTCCATTAGATTTTCTTCTTTTTTTTGGAACAAGAATTTTCTTTCTACCGCTTAGATATTGTCCAGTAATTGATTCTGGAATTAGCTTTATTTCTTCCGCAGTTCCTTGTGCAATAACATTTCCACCATGAACTCCAGGTCCAGGTCCAATATCAATAATTTGATCTGCAGCATACATTGTATCTTCATCATGTTCAACTACGATTAATGTGTTACCTATATCTCTTAATTTTTTTAAAGTTGCTAGTAGCTTATCATTATCTCTTTGATGAAGTCCTATACTAGGTTCATCAAGAATATATAAAACTCCTGTAAGTCCAGATCCAATTTGAGTTGCTAATCTAATTCTTTGAGCTTCTCCTCCTGATAATGTTCCTGCAGGTCTTGATAATGTTAAATATGAAAGGCCTACATCAATTAAAAATTGCAATCTTTTACTTAATTCTTTAAATATTTGGTCTGCAATCATTTTATCTTTTTTACTTAGTTCTAACGTTTCAAGATATTTTTTTATTTCAGAAATTGGCATATCAGTAAGTTCATTTATGTTTTTATCTCCAACTTTAACTGCTAATACTTCTTTTTTTAGTCTAGCACCATGACATGTTTCACATGGTTTCTCACTCATATATAATTCGTAAAAGTCTCTCATTCCTTGAGATTTTGTCTCACGATATCTTCTGTCTAATGTTGGTATAACTCCTTCAAATGGACAGCTAAAGCGTCTCGTTCCAATTGAAGAAGTATATTCAAAATCAATTACTTCTTTACCAGTTCCATATAATATTTTGTCCATAAATTCACGAGGAAGTGATTTTATAGGTTTTTTTATATCAATACCATAATGTCTGCCTATTGATTCAAAATACATTTTTGCCATAGTTTCGCCTTTTTTCATAGTACTTGAACCAAAAGCTTTAACACCATCATATAATGTTTTATTTTTATCTGGAATAACTAAATCTTCATCCATTCTCATTAAATAACCAATTCCTGTGCATTCTGGACATGCACCAAATGGATTATTAAATGAAAACATTCTAGGAGTTAATTCTTCAAAACTGATACCACAATCTGGGCAAGCATAATTTTGACTATATATTTTTTCACCTAATGAGCTAGCATCAAGCTTTACTAAATTATTGGCATATTTTAATGCTATTTCAACAGATTCAGCTAATCTAGTTCTTATATCTGGTTTTATAATTAGTCTATCAACTATGATATCTATATTATGTTTTTTCTTTCTATCTAATTCAATGTCATCTGAAAGCTCGTATGTGGTTCCATCAATTTTAGCTCTAACGAAACCATCTTTTTGAAATTCTTCAAGTAATTTTATATATTCTCCTTTTTTGCCTCTTACTACTGGCGCTAAAATTTGTATTTTGGTACCTTCTGGTAATTCCATTATATTATCTACTATTTGATCTATTGTTTGCTTTTCGATTTTTTTACCACAGTTTGGACAATATGGAACACCAATTCTTGCATATAATAAACGTATATAATCATATATTTCTGTTACAGTTCCAACTGTTGAACGAGGATTTCTTGATGTCGTTTTTTGGTCTATTGATATTGCTGGTGATAAACCTTCAATATTTTCTACATCTGGTTTTTCCATTAATCCTAAAAATTGTCTTGCATATGATGATAAACTTTCAACATATCTTCTTTGTCCTTCCGCATATAGTGTATCAAATGCTAATGATGATTTACCTGAGCCTGAAAGGCCTGTTATTACTACTAATTTATCTCTTGGTATTTCTAAATTAATATTTTTTAAATTATGTTCTTTGGCACCTTTTATTATTATTGAATTATTCATTATGAATATTCCCCCAATACATATATAATAAATTTTACTATACAATTTTGTATTTTATCATACTTTTGTTTGGTTGTCATTATTTTTATATTGAATTTTTTAAAAATTTTATTATGTTTACTTTTAATTTTATATATGTTATAATACCGTAAGTTTCTTTCTTAATATAGGGTGTTTAGAATTTACGCCTTCATATTGAAACTCTTTTATGCTTTGCCTACATGCTTAAGGAGGAGAAAATATGTCTGTTGTGACTGATAGAATTGATGAACACGCTAAATCTGGAAAAAAGAAAATCTATTTATACCTTTGGTTAAATACTGCTAAAAGATTGAGGCGGTATGGATTTAAATTGTATCAAAACCCAAGCATTCCCACTAGACTTGGAGAAGGATATTTCAAGATAACGTGGAAAGATGCTGTCGTTTATGACTTGCCAGAAAACTGGGTTCTGGATGAAGAACTTAAAAAAAGATGTGGCGATTTGACGATGGCACAGGTTATGTGGCTTAAAGCCGAAGATTACTCGCGAACTAATAACTAGATTTTTTAAGGCAAAGCATAAGAAAAAAGAGATGAATAAAGTGTTATTCGCTTAATTCGTCTCTTTTTTTTTTTTATGTCAAATTTTCTGTCCCAGTTGACAATCTCTGGCAAATTCCAAGCTGTCAAAATCTCTGTCCCCTTTGACAGGTAATTATAAATTTTAATTTATAATTGTTTTTTAGTGTCTAAAAAAGTAATAGCGGTCGAATTTTTTCTCGACCGCTTCCCAAGTGGGACAAACTGTTCTACTTACTCCAACTCACCACGAAGTTCTTTGGGCAATGTATGATTCAAACTGCCTTTTGAACCCACTGTAGCATGTGTTGGCTTCGGACATTCCGGCCTAGCTTCAGCCTTTTCAATTGCCTTTGTGTCCTTTACTTCTCTCTGTTCCCATTTCGTCATGTCATTTTTCCTCCAGTCTAGATAGAATGCTGTAGAACTATAAATATTTTGTTGCAGCAATTATTATACTATAAATAATGATTATTGTCAAAAAATAATGTCTATTGGACGTAGCTTTGACAATTCGAAGCTGTCAAGTTCTCCGTCTCATTGACATTTTAAGTATTATTAAAATTTTCTAATTCTTTTATTTTGTCTCTTAATTCTGCTGCTTTTTCAAATTCCATTGCACTTGCTGCTTTTAACATTTCATCTGTTAATCTATTAATTATGTCTTCTACTGTTTCTTCTGAATTAATTTTGTATTCAGCAGATATATCTTCTACTATGCTTGCTTTTATTAAGTCTCTTACTGATTTTTGAATTGTTTTTGGTGTTATACCATTTTCATTATTGTATTCTTCTTGTATTTTTCTTCTTCTATTTGTTTCACTGATTGCTTTTTCCATTGATTCTGTAAGTTCATCAGCATACATTATTACTTTGCCTTCAGTATTTCTGGCTGCACGCCCAATTGTTTGGATTAATGAACGTTCTGAACGTAAAAATCCTTCTTTATCTGCATCTAATATTGCAACTAACGATACTTCTGGAATGTCTAAACCTTCTCTTAAAAGATTTATTCCTACAAGAACATCAAATTCTCCAATACGCAAATCTCTTATTATTTCCATTCTTTCTAATGCTTTAATTTCTGAATGCATATAACGTACTCGAATTCCAATGTTTCTTAAATATGATGTTAAATCTTCTGCCATTTTTTTTGTTAATGTTGTTACTAATATTCTTTCTTGTTTTTCTACTCTTTCATTAATTTCTACAATTAAGTCATCTATTTGATTTTCAACTGGTTTTACTTCAATTTTAGGATCTAATAAACCTGTTGGTCTTATAATTTGTTCTACGACATTTTCTTTTGAATGTTCTTTTTCATATTCAGCTGGTGTAGCACTAACAAATATACATTGATTGATTCTTTCTTCAAATTCTGAAAACTTTAGAGGTCTATTATCATATGCAGATGGAAGTCTAAATCCATAACTAACTAATGAATCTTTTCTAGCTCTGTCTCCATTATACATTGCTCTAACTTGAGGTATGGTTGCATGAGACTCATCTATTAATAGTAAAAAATCATCAGGGAAATAATCAAATAGTGTAAATGGTGGACTTCCTGGTTCTCTACCGCTTATATGTCTTGAATAATTCTCTATTCCTTGACAAAATCCTGTTTCTTTTAACATTTCTATATCAAAATTTGTTCTTTCTTCTATTCTCTGTGCTTCAATAAATTTATTGTTTTGTTTAAAATATTCTACTCTTTCTTCCATTTCTTCTTCTATTGTTTCAAGTGCCTTTTCAAGCTTATCTTTACTTGTAACATAATGTGAATTTGGAAATATCATTACATGTTCTCTACTTGCAATTGTTTTCCCAGTAAGAGGATTAATCTCGGAAATTTTTTCTATTTCATCTCCCCAAAATTCAACTCTTATTGCTTGTTCTTCTTGGTTTGATGGATATATTTCTAATATATCTCCTTTGGCTCTGAATGTTCCTCTTTTAAAATCCATTTCATTTCTTGTATACTGCATGTTTACTAATTTTTTCATTATATCATTTCTATTTTTTTCCATGCCAGGTCTAAGGGATACTATCATATTTTCATAATCAATCGGGTCTCCTAATCCATATATACATGAAACTGAGGCAATTACAATTACATCTTTTGATTCAAATAAAGAAGCGGTTGCTGAATGTCTTAATTTATCAATTTCGTCATTAATAGATGCATCTTTTTCAATATAAGTATCTGATGAAGCAATATATGCTTCAGGTTGATAATAATCATAATAAGATACAAAGTATTCAACTCTGTTTTCAGGGAAAAATTCTTTAAATTCTGAATATAGTTGTCCTGCTAAAGTTTTATTATGTGCTAATACAAGTGTAGGTTTTTGTACTTTTTCTATTACATTTGCCATTGTAAATGTTTTTCCGAGAACCTGTTACACCTAATAATGTTTGAAATTTTTTTCTTTCTTTTATTCCATTTGCTAAATATTCTATTGCTTGTGGTTGGTCTCCAGTTGGCTTATATTCTGAATATATTTTAAACATTGATTTCTCCTTTATATTCCTTAATAAATTCATATAATTTTATCACATTTTTACATTTTAATAAATATATTTGCTGAAAATAAAAGAACAAAAGCGGACATTATTAACATTTTTGCTATCTATGACATTTTAAAGTCCGCGTCTTTGTTTGTCCGCGAAAAATTGTATAACAATTTTTCTGTGGAATATAATTTTTTACATATTAGGAAGTTTCTACATTCTTATCATATAAAAAGCCTATTCAATTTTTAAATGAATAGGCTTTTATTTACTAAAATTTGTATTTTTTATATCCTAAATATGAAATCGTTGCTACAATTACTGTTGCAAATATGATTGTTAATACTCTTGCATCAGTTCCTGTATATGGTAATTTTTCTTTAGATAAATTAGGTGTAGGTTCAGTTTCTATAGAAGGAGGTGGTGTTTTGGTTGTTGGTGGAGTAGCTGGTGGAACAGTGTAATCCACTTCTAAATTTAGCTGTTTGCTTTCAGATTCTTTAGTTGGCATTCCTACTATTTGTACTAAATCATTATTAGTTGATGCTAATAGTTCACTTTTGGTTTTAGTATTGCTTATATCAAAATTCATCGTTATATCTTCTAATTCTGCCTCTTTCTTTAATGAAAGTGATATATAAATTTCTCCACCATCTACTAATTTATCTATTTTTATTTCCTCTTTTTTGCTGTTTAAAATTTTATAATTAGTCACTTTTTTGTCTTTATTTTTTACTTCTAAACTAATTTTTCCATATAAATCACTATTTTTCGTTATTTTTATTGGTCCAATAACATAATTATTCTTTTCTTTTTTATATTTTACAGGTGATTTAGTATCAATAGTTAATCTTTGAGCAATTTTTTTATTTATATCATTTTTTGTGCTTTTTTCTTTTACTGGCAATATATGTTGTGTAGCTATATAGCCTTCTCTACCATCAGATAATTTAATTTTATCCCAAATGTAACCACTATCATAACCAACTCTTGTTTCAGTTCTTGTTAGTATTAATCCATATTCTGCTCGTTCTATAATTTCAGAAGCGGTGTTAGCCTCAGATCTAACATTTACTACGTCTTGGTGATCCATCATATCAATTCTGCATAATTCATTGTCTTTCTTTTCATCCGTATCAGGTACTACATATTGAGATGCAACATAAGCTTCTTTTCCATCTGGTAATTTTATTTTATCCCACATATATCCATCACTATAGTTACAATGTTGAATTAATCTAGTTACTTTTGTTTGATCATCTATAGTTTCTACTAAATCTGATGAAGATGTAGCTTCAGTTCTTGTGTTAACTTGACTTCCTGGTTCTGCTGTCGCAATTTTACACTTTTCATTAACTGATACTATTTCAACGCAATTGCTTATTATGTATCCTTCTGTTTTATCTTCAAGTCTAATTTTGTCCCATTCATATCCATTTACATATGCAACATTTGATTCTATTCTAGTAACTTTAGTATTTTCCTTTAGAGTTTTTATTGTTTTAGAAGTATTATCTGGCTTACTTTTCAGTGTGATTTTTTCGTCCTCATCATTTGAAATTATCTTACATTCTTCATTTACTATTTCGCCAGATGCCATTTCTAGTTCAGTAGTATCTATTAAGTATTTATATAATGCCATTGCTTGTTGTTCTCTATCTTTTCCTTCATTAGTTTCTGTTTTGTAATCCCTCATATAATTGTATTCAATTCCATCTGTTGTATATGTTAACCATTTATCCGAATTGTATAAATCAAATCTTAAATCATTTGGATTTGTATAGTGCCATAGTAAAGCTTGATTTATTGCATTTATATCACTGTCTTTTATTCCAGTTTTAAAATCTACTGGGAACTTTTTAAATGCTTTGTCTAATAATTCTTTTCTATATTCTTCTGTTGATTGTCCTGGGATATACATAATATTGAATAAATATATTACTTTATCATAATTGCCACCATTTGCAAATTGATATGTAACATTATTATGTTTTTCAAGTTTATTTTTTTCTGCTACCATGTCGAAACTGATATTATATGTTTCAATCATGTCAGGTTCTTCAAATCCCATTCCTGCTTTTAAGCAATACATTTGTTGTTGTTCTTTTTTTAGATGTTCAATTGATTTGTTATCTTCAAATTCTTGAATTATTCCATCAATTTTTCCTCCCTCACCGGGAATATTAATACCATATCCTATTGTTTCACCATCATCAAAAGTTTTATGGCTAAATATAGCTAAATATCTTTCGGTGTTAGCTGATTTTGATATGTTGTTTATCAATACTAGGAATGATATAGTTAAAATTAAAATTGGAATAATAATTTTACATATTTTTTTCATTTGTTTCTTCCTCTTTTTTAAATATTACATAATAATTGTAACATTTTTTGTAAAGGATTCAATTACTATTATTTTACATTTCAATATCATTTACATTTCATTTTTATATAGCTCTACCAAGGCATTTAACACATTTGTGTCTTTGTTGAAAATTGCAACAACATATTTATCTTCTTTCTCTGTATATTTACAGATTACGGTATCTCCTAGTTTTACTTCTTTTTTGTAGGAAATTCTAAACAAGTTGTATGGTCTATTTTCATATACTTTCTCTGGCAAAATTTCATATGCTAAGCTTAAATAATTTGTATTATGCATATGTTTGTTTACATCTATGTCTTTTCTTCCAACAGTGTATTCATATTGAGAGCTAAATTCTTCTGGGCATTCAATTTTTTCTAATTCATCTTCGTTAAATACTGACATTTTTTCAGGTTTATATTTATCTCTTAATTCATCGGTTAACCTTAATACTCTTCTTGTATTAATATCAATAAGTGCCCATTTTGATGTTGCAATTACTGATAGTTCTCCTTTCGAATTATAAATCTTGTAATCTCTGTATGTATATGCTTTAAGGAAACGTCTTCCCCATGTTTCTACTTTTAGTTTTTCAGCATATAGTGGTCTATTTATTACTTTTACTTTCCAATCTAATAATACCCATGATGCACCTGTTTTCTCGATATCATTAGCACCAAAACTAACTGAATTAGAATGTTCCCCTCCGATGTTTTCAAAAATTTCTAGTATACTTTCATTCTTTATTAAATTATTTTTTCCAATTGCTCTTAATCCTGTTTTTACTTCATCCTTAAAAATCATTTTTCTCTCCTATTTAAAATATTTTTTCACTGTTTTGATTGTAATCATCTAAAAAATGATGATAGTTTTCTTTTCTTTTATATGAAATGATTGTATCTAAATTTACATTCTTAACACTATTAAATATGTTCACATCTATATTATCATATTTCTGTTTTAAGCTTTTAATTAGTTCTTTCATTTCTTGCCTTTTTGAACCTTCATTGTCTGTTTTTATTTTTTCTGTTACTTTACATGCACATTTAATAAAATCTAAATCATTTCTATTAGCCCATCTAATAATATCGTCTTCTTTAACAAAATACAAAGGTCTTATTAATTGCATTCCTGGATGTGACGTGCTACATACTTTTGGCATCATTGTTTGTACTTGTGCACCGTAAAACATTCCCATTAAAATTGTTTCTATTACATCATTAAAATGATGGCCTAGTGCAATTTTATTGCAGCCCAGTTCTTTGGCTTTTTCGTAAAGATGTCCTCTTCTCATCCTTGCACAAAGATAGCATGGATGATCATCAATGTGTTCAACCCTTTCAAATATGTCTGTCTCAAAAATTGTAATTGGTATATTTAATATATTTGCATTTTTTATTATTTTTTCTTTATTTTCCTTATTGTATCCTGGATTCATTACCAAAAATACTAATTCGAAATTTTTTTTACCATGTCTTTCTAATTCTTGAAAGCATTTTGCAAGTAGCATTGAATCTTTACCACCAGATATACAAACAGCTATCTTATCACCGTCTTGTATCATATCATATTCTGTTATTCCTTTAGTAAATTTGTTCCATATATCTTTTCTATATTTAGTTATTATGCTTCTTTCAATTTCCTTATATTTCTCCATAAATTTTCTTAAATTATTTTTCCTCCTCCTACAACGATATCATCTATGTAAAATACTGCAGATTGCCCTGGTGTAATTGCTCTTTGAGGTTCTGAAAAATGAACTTTTATTTGATCTCCGTCTTGTATGATATCTGCCTTAGCTTCTTTTGTAGAATAACGTGTTTTTACTGTAACTTCTAATTTATTTTCAATTTTATCGAATAATAATAAGTTTATATCTTTTACAATTATATCTGTTTTATATAATTCTTTTTCTTCTCCAACTATTAGCTCATTTGTTTTTTGATTTAGTTCTAATACAAATAGTGGTACTGGATTTGATATTCCAAGACCTTTTCTTTGTCCTATTGTGTAATTATATAGTCCATTATGTTTTCCAAGTATTTTTCCTTCTGAATTGATTATATTTCCTGGTTTAGGTTTTAAATTTGAATTATTTTCTAGAAATTTTTTATAGTTACCATCTGGAATAAAGCATATATCTTCACTATCTGGTTTATTGGCAACTTTAAGATTATTTTGATAAGCAATTTCTCTTATTTTTTCTTTACTTTCAAAATCTGATAATGGGAATATTATATGTTCTAATAAGTTATATGGAATATTCCATAATACATAGCTTTGATCTTTTTTACCTGCTTTTGATTTTTTTAAAACCCATTTTTTATATTTTTCACTATACTCTGTTTTTGCATAATGCCCTGTTGCTATGTAATTGCATCCCAGTTCTTTTGCTTTTTCATACATTAGTCCAAATTTCAAATATTTATTGCATTCTATACATGGATTTGGTGTTTTACAATTTGAATAGCATTCAATAAAATCATTTATTACATATTCTTTAAATTCTTTCTGATAATCATATATAAAATGTGGTATTCCGATTTTTGAGCATATATTTTTTGCATCTATATATGTATTTGTATTACAACAACTGCTACCTGCAAATAATTCCATTGTTGCACCTATGACTTCATATCCTTTTTCTTTTAGTAAAAGAGCTGATACGGAACTATCTACACCTCCACTCATTCCTAATAGAACTTTATTATTTATCATTTTATAATTGCTCCTTTTATTAGTTTTATACTATATTTTTATATTATAGGAAAGTTCTCCGAACTTCCTATAATATAAAGCATTCCACAGAAAAATTGTTATACAATTTTTCGCGGACGGACAAATATGCGGACTTTAAAATGTTATAAATAGCAAAATGTTAATAATGTCCGCTTTTGTTCTTATTTTACTTGTTGTAATAGGTCTTCTAATGTATGCCAAGCTAGTAATGCACATTTAACTCTTGCAGGCATGTTTGATACATTCTTAAATGCTATTGCATCTTCTAATTTTTTTAATTCATTTTCATCTGTAGTTTCTCTTTTTATCATATTAATAAAAGTTTGTATAATTTCCTTTGCTTCTTCTATTGTCTTGCCTTTTAAAGTATCTATCATTATAGATGTTGAAGCTTGCGAAATGGCACATCCATTCCCAGAAAAAGCCATGTCTTCGATTATATTTCCATTTACTTTTATTTGTAATGTTATTTCATCTCCACAGTTTGGATTATGACCTTTTTCTTCAAAATTTGCATCATCTAATTGTTTTTTATTATATGAGTTCATGCTGTGTTCCATTATTAGTTCATTATACATTTCTGTTAAATCGTCCATTATGTTTCCTTTCTATTTTATATATTTTTTAAACATATTGTATGCTGTTTGTAATCCATTTACTAATTTATCAATATCTTCTTTTGTATTATAAAAATATAAGCTTGCTCTACATGTTGAATCTATTCCTAAAAATCTCATTAATGGCTGTGCACAGTGATTTCCTGAACGTACACATACTCCTTGTGAATCTAGTATTGTTGCAACATCATGTGGGTGAACTCCTTTTATATTAAAAGATATTACTGATGAGTGATTTAATTTATTTTTAGTTAAATATAGTGTTAAAAATTCTAGCTTTGATAGTTTATCTATTGCATATTCAGTTAATTCTTTTTCAATTTTTTGAATTTCTTCATATCCAATGCTTTCAATATAATCTATTGCTGAACCAAGTCCTATAACACCTTCAACATTTTGAGTTCCAGCTTCAAATTTATTTGGAAGCGGTGCAAAAGTTGTATCTTGCTCATATACATATTCAATCATATCTCCGCCCATCAAAAATGGTGTCATATCATTTAATAGTTGTTTTTTACCATATAGTACGCCAATTCCTAATGGAGCAAGCATTTTGTGTCCTGAAAATACTAAAAAGTCTGCATCCATATCTTGAACATCAATTCTCATATGTGGAATACTTTGTGATGCATCTACAATAACGATTGCTCCTTTTTTATGAGCATATTTTATTATTTTTTTTAAATTATTTATTGTTCCCAATACATTTGATACATGAGTAATTCCAACAATTTTTGTTTTATCAGTTATTTTCGTTTCAATTTCTTCGTCTGATATTTCGTAATTATTGTTTATATACATATATTTAAGTGTACTTTTAGTTTGTTTTGTTATCTTCTGCCATGGAACTAAATTTGAATGATGTTCCATTATAGAAAGAACTACTTCATCATTTTCTGATAAATTGTTGGGGCCATATGAATAAGCAATTAAGTTCAAGCTTTCTGTTGCATTTTTAGAAAATATTATTTCTTCTCTATGTCTAGCATTAATAAATTTTGCAATTTTAGTTCTTGTGTCTTCATATTTTTCTGTTGCTTCTATACTTAGCCCATATGCTCCTCTATGAGGATTTGCATTATAGTTTTTATAAAATTCTGTTAATGCATCAATAACTTGTATTGGTTTTTGTGTTGTAGCACCATTATCTAAATATGCTATATTTCTGTTTTCTAAAATTGGAAAATCTTTTTTATAATTATCCATTTATTTCCCTTCCATTCTATTAATCTAATCTTTTATCTATTTCATAAATTATTTCATTTTTTAATTTCTCATCTCTTAAGTTTTCTAATATATTATTGAATCTAGCTTTTACAATTAGTTTCATTGCCTCTTTGTAATTAAATCCACGTGACATTATATAGAATAGTTGTTTATTATCTACTTTTCCTGCAGCTGAGCTATGATTACCTTCAACATCTTCTTCTCCGCATAATAACATTGGTAAAGCAATAGATTTTGATGTGTCTGACATTAACATACAAAATTCATTTTCATTTCCCTTTGACTTTTTGCTTCCTTTTTTGAAATCTATTGTGCCTTTAAAATGTTTTTTAGCATTATCTTTTAGTGCTCCTTGAACCTCTATATCAATATTTGATTTTTCTCCATATAATTCTCCAATAAAATTCAAGTCAAAGAATTGGTTTTGTTTTCCCAGGTATATACAATTTATTTGATTATTTGAATTATTACCTTTTAAGTTTGAATAATAATTTGTAATGCTATTTTTCCCTCCAAAATCAACATTACAATAATTTATTTTGGAATTTTCTTCTAATATATTTTCAATACTTAAAAAATTATATGATTGTTCATTTAACAAATTTATAATCGAAATATTTATATTGCTATTTGGTTTAGTATTTAGTCTGATAATTCCATTGTGATAATATTCTATATCTTCTTTATATCTATATTTAATTATTATATTAGCTTTTTTATTTTCAGAAGCACATATCTCTATATCTTCAATTAAGCTTAAATTGTCTTTATTAAAGTTAAAATCAATTAATATTGGTTCTGCAATATTTTTTTCTATATTAATTTTTATTTTCTTATTTGATGAAGATTTTACTTGATTTTCTAAAATGTCTCCTAGACCATATTTTAATTTAAAATTTGTTGTATTTTCTGTAATTGAAATATTATCACTTATTGTTACATTATTAAATTTTGGTATGTTTGTAGGAATATTAAAGTCAGTTAATTCTATATTGTTTATATTAAAGTTTTTTGAAGTCCTGACTGGAGTTTCATTTAATATCATCTTTATTTTTCCTTTCTTACTATCCTATTGAACCTTCTAATTCAAGATTAATAAGATTGTTCATTTCAACAGCATATTCAACTGGTAATTCTTTTGAAATAGGATATGCAAATCCTCTTACTATCATTGCTTTTGCATCTTCTTCTGATATTCCTCTACTCATTAAATAAAAGATTGTTTTATCACTAATTTTACCTATTTTAGCTTCATGTGAAAATTCTACTTCATCTGTTCGTATATCTGATGTTGGAATTGTGTCTGATTTTGATATGTCATCAAGCATAAGTGATTCACATGAAACAGAACATTTCGAATTTTTAGCTGTCTCATTAACTCTTACAAGAGAACGATAAGTACATGTTCCTCCATTTTTTGAAATTGATTTTGCATTAACTATGCTTGATGTATTTATATTATTATGAATTACTTTAAATCCATTATCTAAGTTTTGACCTTTTCCTGCAAATGAGATTCCGGTAAATTCTGTTTTTGCATTTTCACCGTTTAAAATACTCATTGGATATAACATTGATATTTTTGAGCCAAATGAACCTGATACCCATTCCATTTTTGCATTATTACCTACAATTGCCTTTTTAGTATTTAAGTTAAGCATATTTTTTGACCAATTTTCTATTGTTGAGTATCTTAGATATGCGTTGTCTTTTACATATAACTCAACACATCCGGCATGTAAGTTTACTTTATTATATTTTGGAGCACTGCAACCTTCGATAAAATGTAGACTTGCTCCTTCATCTACTATAATTAGAGTGTGTTCAAATTGCCCAGATTCTGGAGAATTAAGTCTAAAGTATGACTGTAAAGGTATATCAACTTTTATTCCTTTAGGTACATATACAAAAGAACCTCCAGACCATACAGCTCCATGAAGTGCTACAAACTTATGATCATTTACTGGAACACATTTCATAAAATGTTCTTTAACTAAATCAGGATATTTTCTTACAGCAGTTTCCATATCTGTATATATAACACCTTGTTTTATTAATTCTTCTTTCATACTATGATATACGACTTCTGAATCATATTGAGCACCTACACCAGCTAGTGATTTTTTTTCAGCTTCTGGGATTCCTAGCTTATCAAACGTATTTTTTATGTCTTCAGGAACATCTTCCCATGAATTACTTAAACCAGTTTTTGGTCTTACGTATGTTGCAATATCATCCATATTTAATTCAGAAAGATCTGGTCCCCATGTAGGCATTTCTAGTGAATTATATACGTCTAAAGCTTTTAATCTGAATTCTTTCATCCATATTGGATCATTTTTTTGTTTTGAAATTTCTTCTATAATTTCTTTTGTAAGACCTTTTTTTATTTTATAATCATATTCGTCTTTATTTTTTATGTCATATATATTTCTATTTATCTCTTCAATATTAGTTTTTGACATTTTAAATCCTTTCACTAAATGTTTTTATATTTACTATATCCATTTTCTTCAATTTCTTTTGCTAATTCTTGTGTGCCTGTTTTGACTATTTTTCCATCAATTAATATATGAACATAGTTGACTTTTAAACTGCTTAGAATTTTTGTATTGTGAGTAATTATTAAGATACCATTTTCGCTATTTTTAAACATTTCTATTCCTTTTGAAACTGTCCTAATGGCATCTACATCTAGTCCTGAATCTGTTTCATCTAATATTGCCAATTTAGGATTTAATACAAGCATTTGAAGTATCTCATTTTTCTTTTTTTCTCCACCAGAAAATCCTACATTTAGACTTCTTTCCATATTTTTAGAATTCATATTTAATTCTTCCATATATTTTTTTAGTTCATCTTTAAATTCAAAGATTTTTACTGGTTTTCCTGTTGATTTACTTTTTGCATATTTTAAGAAATTTGTAACAGATACCCCTGGAATTTCTTCAGGCATTTGGAAGGACATAAATATTCCTTTTCTTGCTATTTCATCAGTTTTTGAATTTGTTATGTCTTCATCACAAAATCTTATTGTTCCTTGTGTTTTACTGTATAAAGGATTATTAAATATTGCATTTGCGGTTGTAGATTTTCCTGATCCATTTGGTCCCATTATTACATGTATTTCTCCTTTATTAATAGTTAAATTGATTCCTTTTAATATTTCTTTATTTTCTGCATTTACGCATAGATCTTCTATTTCTAATAATTTATTACTCATGTTAAATCTTTCCTTTCTAAGCTATTGATTAATTTTTCTTTTTATGCAGCTTCTGCATCTTTCTTGATTAATATCATAATTACAATCAAGATTATTTATATCTAATACTTTATGTACATATTTAGCAAGACTATTTATAGTATTGTCAGATAAACTTGTTTTTATTTTCTCAGCTTCACTTTGTGCTGTTTCTTTATCTAGATTTAGTACATCTTTTAAAAACAAAAAAACAATATCATATGCTTCAATAACCTTTTTAGCTAATTGTTCACCTTCTTGTGTAAGTTCAATTGTTCCATATGATTCATAATTTACTAATTTATTATCTTTTAAATTATATAAGGCTTTATTAACACTTGGTTTCGTACAATTCATCTTGTTTGCTACATCTGTGACACGAACATTACCATTTTGTTTTTTTAGTATGTACATTGTTTTTAAATATTCTTCTAACGCTTTTGAAATCATGTTCTTCTCCTTAAATGTTAATCACGGTTAACATTATATTACTATATATATTGTTTGTCAAGGTTAACAATATTATTACTCCAATAAAAATCTATTTATTTTTGTATATATTTTTTTCTTTTGACCATAATAATTTTAGGTGGTGATATATTATGACAAATAAAGAATTGTTATATGTTGAAGATGCTTTAGGACATGAAAAATTTATGAAATCATGTTCTGCAAAAACTTCTTCACAATTACAAGATCCTGTTCTATCTGGATATATGTTAGAACTAGAAAAAACTCATCAGGAATTATATGATAAATTTCTTAATTTATTATAGTATTTCTTGATGATTTCATTTTATATTTTGAAAGGAATGATATTTGTATGGAAGATCAAAACTTAATGGAAAAAGAATTGTTAATTATTAAAGGTGTTTGTGATTTATATCTTCATGGTTCTATTGAATCAACAACTGCAGAAGTTCATAGTGCCTTTAAAGATGCATTAAATGTTTCTTTAGATATACAAAATAAAATTTATAATATGATGGCTGAAAAAGGTTGGTATAAAACTTGTAATGCTGATCAAGCACAAATTGATAAAGTTAAACAAAAATTTTGTCAATGCTAATAGGTAATTAGACTATTTTATATTATAGGAAGTTCAGAGAACTTTTCTATTATATAAAGAAAAAGGAAACTTTTGATTTAGTTTCCTTTTTTCCATATCATTTTATTGTTTTTGAATTCATATGTTAATTTTCCATTGTTGTATAAATATGATATATATGATTTTATTGTACTACCTACTAATACATACTGATTTGCATTCATTAATAAATTGTAATAGTCAAAAATTTCTTTTAATATTTCTTCAAATGTGTGTTCATTTTCACAAATGCTAATTATCTTATTACTGATTTCTGCTATTTTGTTTTCATTTAATTCAATAATTTTATTTATATTATCTGTTGCCTCACAGTGAGATGGTATAAATAATTTTCCATCAAATGCCTTTAGCTTTTTCAAAGTATTTAGATATTCTTCAACATCATAAATAAAGAATATATGGTATTTATTAATTGTTTCTTCGCTGAATAGTGAATCTGCTAAAAAATATATGTCATCTGATGTTCGTATACCAATCATATCAAAAAAATGTCCTTTAAGTTCAAAATATTCAAGTCCTTCTGGCAAGTTATCTTCTATTTCTATCGTTTTAGAGTTTTTAGCTTGTAAGAATTTGTTGTTTAAATCTTTGAAAGGGTATCCACCATATAAAAATGATGGTTCTAAAATTGTTGATTCTGTAAAAGCTCTTTCATTTTTATTATTTAAAATAATACATCCTGTTTTATCTTGTATTATTTTATTTCCTCCAATATGATCTGCATTGGAATGTGTGTTTATAATTCCTTTTACGTTCCAACCTTGTTCTTCAACAATTTTTAATATTTTTTTACCTGCGTCTTTATCATTTCCAGAATCTATTATATATACATCATTATCATTAATTTTATATATTCCAATATTAGTAGGATTTTTTATATAATATGTTTTGGCACCAACTTGAATTAATTCCATAATTTTTTCTCCTATTTATTAGTAACTAATTCTAAATTTTTTGCAGTAACAACATTACAAATAAGTTCTGCTGATTTTTCTACTCCCATTAAATCGCTGTTAATGCATAAATCATAATTTTCATATTCTTTCCAATCTCTGCCTGTATAATATTTATAATGATTAGAACGCTGTTTGTCAATTCTTTTTATTTCTTTTTTAGCTTTTTCTTTATTTAATCCATAAAATTTAATCGCTCTTTCTATTTTGTCTTCTTCATTACTATAAACAAAAACTTTTAATACATTTTTATTATCTTTTAGTATGAAATCAGCACATCTACCTACTATAACACAAGATTCTTTTTGAGCAATTTTTTGCATTAATTCTGATTCTTTTACAAATAATTCATCTGAGCTAGATAATCCATTAAATGTTCCATTTTCGAGATTTTCCATTGCAGCTCTTTTTTGTTCATGTTCTTCAATATATTCTTCTGAAAATCCTGTTTCTTCTGCCAGTAATTTAATAAAATCTTTATCATAAAATTTTATTCCTAATTTATCTGCAATTAATCTAGCAATGTATCTTCCTCCAGAACCATATTCTCTTGATATTGTTATAACAGTTTGTCTTGTTAAAATATTATCTGTGCTTGTGTCATCTATTAAAGCTTGACTTGTAATTTTCTTCTTTCCTAGATTTTTAATTTCAAAAAATAGTAATGTAATTGCAATTAAAAATGCTAATCCATCTGCTACAGGTCCAGAATATAATACTCCATATAGTCCAAATATCTGTCCTAATACTAACATTGCTGGAATTAATAGAACTACCTGTCTTGAAATAGATAATATTGCACTTTTTACGCTCTTTCCTATTGCTTGGAAAAATATTCCTGATGGTATTTGTATTCCATTGAAGATACATAACATTAAATATGTTCTAAATGCTAAACAAGCAAATTCCATATATTTTTCATCACCACTACCAAAAATTAATATTAATTTATCTGGTATTGTTTGAAATAATATGAATGCAATTGAGCTTATTACTAAGCTTGTGCTTAAAACTATTTTTAGTGTTTTCTTTACTCTATCATATTGGCCTGCTCCATAGTTATAACCTAATATTGGTTGAGAGCCTGCAGCTAGTCCGATTATCATACTGTTCAATATTTGATTAATCTTCATTACTATACCTAAAACTGTTATTGGTATTTCAGCACCAAATTTTGAATTAGCTCCATATTTTCCAAGTAGGTTATTTTCGACAGACATTACAAATACAAAACTAATTTGTGTTATGAAACTGCTTATTCCAAGAGTTGCAATTCTGTATGCCATTTTTAAATCAAATTTAAAGTTTTCTTTATTTAATTTTATTGATTTAAACCTTTTTATATATAAAATATTCATAATGAATGTTAAAAATTGACTTAATATTGTTGCTATTGCTGCACCTTTAACTCCCATATGAAATATGAATATAAATACTGGGTCTAAGATAATATTTAAGATTGCACCTAAAACCATTGATGTCATTGCAAATTTTGGTGTTCCATCAGCTCTTATTATTGAATTTAGTGTTGTTCCTATTATCATAAATGGTAAACCAATTGCTATAATATATCCATAATCTAATGCATATCCCCTTAATGCATCTGTACATCCAAATATATTTAATAATTGTGGTAACAGTGCTAAGCTTATTATAAGTACAATTATTGATATTATTATTGCAGATATAATACCGCTAGCTACTCCTTTTTCTGCTTCTTTTTCCTTCTTTTCACCTAATTTTAGGCTTAGAAAAGCAGATGTACCATCACCAAACATAAGTGCAAATGCTAAACATGTTATTACTAAAGGGAAAACAACATTTGTTGAGCCATTTCCTAAATAGCCTACGCCCCATCCAATAAAAATTTGATCGACAATGTTATACAATGAATTTACTAATAATGATATTATGCTAGGAATTGAAAATTTTATAATTAATTTTCTAATTTTTTCTTTTCCTAATATGTTTTCTTCTGCTTCCATTTTTTCTCCTTTAAATTATATTTGTGCTTGTTTTATTTTGTTATAAATTTTTATGTGCTTTTTCTATTATACTAAATTTAAAAAATAGTGTCAAATGTCTTTAATTACAATTAAATAAACACTCCGTTTTTTTGGTTGAAGTGTTCATTTTTATTTTAAATATTAGCTATGACATGTCCATGTATTATCATTACTTTTTTAGTTTCTTTTATAGCTTTATTATTTTTTCCCATGGTAAATCGTCTTTTCCAAAATGCCCATAATTAGTAGTCTTTGAAAAAATTGGTTTTCTCAATTGTAAATAGTTTATAATTCCATCTGGTGTTAAGTCAAATCTATTTTTTATTAATTCTACAATCTCATTATCTAATATTTTTCCTGTTCCAAATGTATCTATATAAATAGAAAGTGGCTCTTTCATTCCTATTGCATAAGAAACTTGTAATTCACACTTATCTGCTAAGCCATTTGCAACAATATTTTTAGCAATATGTCTAAGCATATATGCTGCTGATCTATCAACTTTACTAGCATCTTTACCTGAGAACGCACCTCCACCATGACGTGCATAACCACCATATGTATCTACTATAATCTTTCTGCCTGTTAGTCCTGTATCTCCTAATGGTCCTCCAATTACAAATCTTCCTGTTGGATTTACATATATTTTAGTTTGGTCATCTAGCATATTACTTGGAATTACTTTTTTTATTACTTCATTTATAACTGCTTCTCTAACTTGATCTGTTGTTACATCGCTTGTGTGTTGTGTTGAAACTAATATTGTTTCTATTCTTATAGGTTTATCATCTTCATATTCAACTGTTACTTGAGTTTTTCCGTCTGGTCTTAGAAATTTTACTATATTATTTTTCCTAACTTCTGTTAGCCTTTTAGCAAGCTTGTGTGCCATATGTATTGCATATGGCATATAATTTTCTGTGTCATTGCAGGCATATCCAAACATTATTCCTTGATCTCCTGCTCCTCCAATATCAACACCTAATGCAATATCAGGACTCTGCTTTGTTATGTTTATATCAATTTTACAAGTTTTATAATCTATATCAATGTTAGAATCATGATATCCTATTTCTTTTATACAATTTCTGACGATTTCCTCTACATTTATATCTGATTTTGATGTAACTTGTCCTGCTATTGTTATATTATTCTTTGAAGCAAATGTTTCTACTGCTACTCTTGAATTTTCATCTTTTTCTATATATGCATCTAATATTTTGTCTGATATAGTATCACATAATTTATCTGGATGCCCTTCAGTTACACTTTCAGATGTAAAATAGTACTTACTCATTTTATTTATTACCTCTCTCATTCTTTATATAATTTTCTCATATTCTTTAACAGCATCATCTAGTGTTCCATCAAAGATTACTTTACCATCTTTCATTACCATTCCTCTTTTGCAGAAGTCCTGAGCAATATTGGTTGCATGAGTTACAAATAACAGTGTTACGTCTTCTTTTTGTATTACTTCGTTTACTTTTTTAGTACATTTTCGTCTGAAGGTTTCATCACCAACGCTTAATGCTTCATCAACTATTAAAATTTCAGGATTTATATTTATGTTTATTGAAAATCCTAATCTTGCTTTCATACCACTTGAATATGTTCTTACTGGTTGGTCAATATATTCTCCTATTTCTGCAAATTCAATTATTGAAGGTTCCAATTTTTTTATTTCTTCATCAGGTAATCCCAATATTTGACCTTTTAAATAAATATTTTCTCTTCCTGTAAATTCTGGATCAAATCCTGAAGTTAATTCTAAAAGGGCACTAACTCTTCCATCTACGATTACTTCACCTGTTGTTGGAAATGTAACTCCGGTTATTATTTTTAAAATTGTTGATTTACCTGCACCATTTTTACCAAATATGGCTACCGATTCTCCTTTTTTTATTTCAAAAGAAACATCATTTACTGCTAATTTTTTAGTATATTTGATATTTTTAAAAAATATAGATAATAATCTTTTTTTATCATTTTTAAATAATTTATATAGTTTAGTTACATTTTTAAATTTAATAACTGTTTTTTTATTATTCATCTCTTCATACCTTTCTTTTATAGTACATCTGCAATATCTTTTCTTAATTTCTTAAAAGCCCATAAAGCTAATAAAAGCATTATTAAGCACATTATAACAAAATACAATAATCTCTTTGGTTGTTGCCAAAACCATGTTTCATATATAAAACTATTTCTGAATCCATTTACTAAAAATGTTACTGGATTAACCATCAACATCTTTTTTAACCATGGTATTGTTATTTTGTTTGCATCCCAAACAATTCCTGATAGCCAGAATACTGCTGTTACAAATGATTTAACTAGGTTTAGATAATCTTTACTCATTGCTGCGATTAGTGATGAGAATAATGACCATAGTGTAAAAAATATAAACATTAAAAATGTATAGAAAAATATTTGTAACATATAAACATTAGGCATAAACCCAAAAAGTCCAAATAATAAAACTACTATGGCTATAAGAATGCAATGTATTATTAATTTTGAAATACTTACAAATGTTGGTATTGTTGAAATTGGAAATTTCATTTTAGTTACTAAATAGCTATATTTTCGAATTGTCTCTGTTCCAACAGTTATCATGTCACTCATATAAAACCATGGTACTAATCCTGCAATTAGCCATAGGAAAAATGGATATCCCTCAACAGGTTTGCCTGCTCTAAGTCCTATACTAAAAGCAAACCAATAAACAAATATAGTTACTGTTGGTTTTATAATTGCCCAGCTCCATCCTAAAGCTGCTCCTCTATATGTTTTTACTAAATCTGCTTTAGCAAGCTTAAATATTTGTTTTTTATATTCAATATGTTCTTTAATTATTGCTATTAATTCTTTCATTATTGTCTCCTTATTACTACTAATTTGGAATTTTTTTTGATAATCTTTCTTTTAATAGTTCTACTATTTTCATAATAGAAATCCATAAAAATGTAATTAATATTGTTATAATTAAACATGATGCAAAATAAATATAAGCATTTTGTTTCATGAAAGATTGTTTAATCAAGATTATCATTGGCAATCTTTGGAATATGTATAGTGGAAATAAATTTTTTCCCATCCAAGAAAGCACAATATTTTTTATTATTATTTTTCTAGTAATTACTACAACTATTAATGTAAAAGCTATTGTGCAAATGTAATAATATAATTGTATTTTTCTTAATTTATAAGTTATAAGAAAAACTGCCAAAAGATATATTATTGAGATTAATTCTCTATTATTTAGAAAACTTTCAATTTTTTCTTTATATACTGAAAAAGCACAACCTAATACAAAGCAAAATGAAGTATTATACCACCAAGATGGTTGATAGGATTTCATAATTAATGTATATAAAATTGTTCCAATGAATATTGAAATTAAAGCATGTTTTTTATTGCTGAATGATTTTAATGAAAGATATGCTATTATATATAAAATAATTATGCAAAATATATACCAATTGCTATTACCTACTGTGTACCAGCCTAATAGACAGAATAAAAATTTCTTAATTGTTGCAAAATTGATTGTTAAATTATTAAAAAATCCTGTTGCAATCATATAAATTATAACAACTATATCAAAATTAATTAATGTTTTTAGTATTCTTTTTGTAGGTAATTTATTAATATAGTTTTTTCCTTTTTTTATTGCAGATTCCATTAGTCCATATCCAGAATAGAATAAAAATAATGTTACCATAAGTTGTCCTAGTTTTTTTGGAAATAATACTCCATATTTATCTATTATTCCATTACTTAATATTGGTTGATATGATAGAAAATGTGATAAAAAAACTATAAATATGAATATTCCTTTTACTGCATCAGTTTGATCTTTTGATAAATATTTTTCATTGTAATTCGCATATCTACACGTTAATAATACAAAAAGGATAAATATTAATAATATAATTGTCATAATTTTTCTTCTCCTATTATTGCCTTATATAATTTATCTTTTCTATTTTTTACTTTATAAAAAAAGTTTTCTGTTCTTTCTTTATAAATTTGTTCTGGTATAAAATTATTATTAATTAGTTTTATCACTTCATCCACAAGTTCTTTGCCTGTTAAACAAAGTTTTCCGAATGCATCTTCATATTTTAAATCAAGTTCTCTATATGTATGTAATCCAGCTTTGAATTCTTCTATATCTGGCGTAAAATATAAGATTGGTCTATTTAATTTTACAAAATCAAATTGGAATGATGAAAAATCTGTTATAAAAAGTTTATAATCATTTAAATTTGCATTATCAAAGCTTAATGAAATATTTTCATTTTGTATTTTTTCAAAATGTTTTCTATAATCTTTAAATATTGGATGCAATTTAAAATCTAATTTTAAGTTATGTTCTTTTAGCTCTTTATTTAATTTTTCATCAGATAAGAAATTTATAATTTCTTTATAATAGCTTGAATTTATAAATTTTTGTGTTTCTGTCTCTCTAGTTCTCTTTATAGCTTTTCCAATTAAGTATTTCCTCCAAGATGGTGCATATATTATTTTATTTTTAGGTGGATTTTTATCATTATCTTCGTCTAATCTCGGCATACCAACTGGTATTAAATCTTCTTCCTTATATGAATAATTATTTATCAAATTATTTTTTTCAAATTCAGATGATATTACAAATTTGTCTATTGGTGAATATTCTTTGCAATACATTTTTAATAGTCTTGCATGTAATATTCCATGTTGCAAATAGATAAATTCATATTTTAATAAATCTTTATAATGTTTATATTTTTTTGGAAATGGACAATATTCTTGTAATGATGAAAATGCAGTTAATATTTTATCACAGTTTAAATAAAGTAATTTATGCTGTAGTGTTCCAAATCTAATAACATTTTTTAATTCTTCCTCTGTGAATAGGTTTTTGTACTTTTCAATGTCATCATCCAATATGTAATATTTTTCAATTCCATCATTTATTGAGAAATCATGTTTAAATTGATAGTATGCATTATCAATAATCTTTGTTCTGTCATAATATAGCCATATCTTTCTTTTTTTACTTCTTGTTATTTTAGCTAAGATTTTAAAGTAATTTATTTTATAATTTATTATCATATATCTAATAAAATCTATAATATTATCATATGATTTAACTAATATATTTTCATTTTTTACTTTAAATTTTTCTTTTTTAAAGCTTATTCTATAATTTTCTCTGTATATAACATAATTTCTAGTCTTTTTGTTGAATGGAGTTAATTTATTAAAATAATATTTTATTGGCATTTTATAGTTATCTATATATACATTAAATTTTAACTCTTTTAACTGATTTATATCAATTTTAATATCAAACTTTTTGAAATTTGCTACTTTTATATCGCTTTTAAAATAACTTGCTATTGTTTCTGTAAGTTCGGCATTTTCTATATATGTTGTATTATTTTTATCTATATATTCAAGTTCAGCTTTATAATCATAATATTTTAAAAGTGGTGATTTTAAATAAGCTAATATTTTTAATTTTCCATCTATAACATTTAATTTATTGATTACGATTTCCATGTGATCTAAGTTTACTATTTCACTATCATTCACCTTTACGCTATATTCTTTTAAATTATTTGAGTCGTTTTCATCTACTTTAATTTTTTCGCCTTTTAGTTCTAATAAGAATATTTTATGATATAAGTTCATTTGTTTGTCATTTGCTATAACTTCTGGTTCAATATATTTTAATATATTTTTAATTTCATTTAGGCTTTTTTCGTAATCGTTATATAAGAATAGTTTTCCTTGTACTAATCTCCATCTTATAGTATTTAATATTATTGATTGAACATATCTTAAAGTTATTCCATTTGAATCTTTATATTTATTTAGTAATTCGTTAAATAAATTAACAAATTGGTTAAAAGTATATAATGGATTATCTTTTTCTGCTGAGGTATTTGTATTTGATTTTCTGTAAAAATATTTAACATTGTTTAAATATCCAAATTTTTGTTTATTAAATAAAACTTCAATATTGTATTTTAAGTCTTCATGGAAAAATATATTTGTATCAAATAAAAGATTCTTTTCTTTTTTATTTTTAATTACAATATTTATTGTAGTTTGAACTGTATCATAATCATTTTTTAAATCAATTATTCCAGTTTTGTCAAATAAAATATCATATCTTTTTAATATTTTAGTTTTTTGGGTCTTATTGTTGTAATTATAAATAGGAAATGTTAAAAGATCAATTTCCTCTTGATGTTTGTCAAAAAAATTTACTATTTCCTTTACTGCATTCTTTGAAATAAAATCATCTGAATCCAGAAACATAATATATTTTCCTTCAGCCATTTTTATTCCAGTATTTCTTGTAAGAGATACACCTTGGTTTTGCTGATTAATTAATTTTATATTTTTATTATCTTTAGCTAACTGTTGACATATTTCTAAGCTTTTGTCTGTAGAACCATCATTAATCAGTATTATCTCTATTTTATTTAAATCATATTTCTGTTCTTCTATTGACTTTATACATTCTCCAATATATTTTTCGTTATTATATACTGGTATTATTATTGAAATATCGTATTTAAAATTATTTTCCATTGTATTAAAATAATATGCTCCTTTTTTATATGCTTTTAATTGAATTTATTTATTCAATAATGGAATCTTTTTATTTTCCATTATATTAATAATAATTTTTACTAGTTCTTGTGTAATATTTAAGTCTTGATATTGGATATATTTTTTAGAAAATCTTTCAATTTTAGAAAGATCAACGTTTTTATTGTTTTCTATATCATTTATAATCGTGTTAATATTTTTTGATATTAATCCTGGCATTTCTTTATTATAATCAATATAAAAACCTCTATTTTTTGTATATTCTTTATAGTCGTAAGTATAAAAATATATTGGCTTTTTTACAAGTGTTGCTTCATACACAATTGCAGAATAGTCTGTAATTATATAATCTGCAACATGTAAAAGCTCCATTCCTAAAAAATATTCTCCTTTTTGAATTTTCTTATTATTTACATATATCATTTCCTTGCCACTATGAGTTTTAATTATTAAATTATATTTTTTGTAGTTTACACTTTTTTTAATTTTGCTAAAGTCTATATTTTTATCTTTTCTCATAGTTGGTACATATAAGATATTTTTCTTTTCATTATTAGTTTCTGTATATATTGAATAGAATTTTTTTAGCACTTCTTTTTTAGCTTCTTTAGATTGCAAAAAATCAATTCTTGGTAATCCTAAAACAATCATTTGACTTTCATTGGCATTGAATGCTTCCATAAAATATTTTTTTGAAATCTCACTAGATGTAATAATGTAATCATTGTTTTTATGCATATTCATTACCATAGCTGTATTTTTGTTTCGTCCTTCTTTTTTGCCTAATATTGAATATCCAAATTTTTTTAATGAACCTAATGCATGCCATAATTGAATAACTTTAGTATTCTTTTTCTGTTTTAAAATGCTGACTAAAATTGCATAGCTATCCAAAATAATTACTTTTGATGTTGCCATATGGTACATTTGTCTAAACATATGGAAACCATATGATATTTTAGATTTTAAATCAGATTCTAGCCTTTTATTTAAGACAACTATTTTGATTTTAGGTTGTTGCATTTTTAGTTCATTAATAATAAGTTCAAAATCAATATTTCTTTCATTAGTCTGTCTACTTAAAAATGTAATTTTATTTTTAGTCCTAAATAGCAATTTAAAAATAAAGTATATGAAACGCATTATTAATTTCCAAATTTTTATTATTAAGTATTTAATTTGCAATCTTCTTCCTCCATTATGATGTTATTTTCACAACTATTTAATTTATTTTCGAAAATCCATTCATAAGTTTTTTGAGTTGAATGTCCATCACATGCGTTAAGAAATTTCTTTGTAAATTTTTTTCTTTTTGTTTCTTGCATATCTTCTGCTTTTATAGCTGAAATAAGTTCGTCATCATCTAATGCAATTTTACCGTATACATATTCTTTAAATGGAAAGTATAATCCTCTACCATTTGCATATTCGTCAATATCATATGCGAAATATATTATTGGCTTATTTGTAAATAAATAATCAAATATTACTGAAGAATAATCTGTAATTAGTATATCTGTAACAAGTAATAAATCATTTATATCTCTTTCTGGTGATAAGTCATAATAAAAATTGTTGTATTTGCTTAAATCATAGCCTTCTATTTTTCCTAATAACATATTATTATATAATGCTGGATGCCATTTAAAAATAAAAACATATTCATCTTTTAAGTTTTCATATATTTTATCTAAGTCTAACCTAGAAAAATCATATGTTGCACTGTGTGAGCCAGCAGTAAATGCCTCTCCTCTATATGTTGGTGCAAATACAATGACTTTCTTATTTTTAATGAAAGGATATTTTTCTGTCATAATTTTTCTTTTATTTTCAATATAGTCTTTATCAAAAAATATATCAGTTCTTGGGAAGCCTGTTGCTTGTACTTTATTTATATCTATATTAAAAGCCTCAGCATAACATTGTCTGATTTCTTCCCCACTTGTTATTGCTTTAGTATATTTTTTATATCCCTGATGGATTTTTTTCATTTCTAAATCGCTATTAACCCTAGAAAATCCAAACTTCTTATACGCTCCAGCTCCATGCCATAATTGAATAAGTTCTTGTCCTTTTCTTATTTTTATGTATGCTGTTGATTTTGATAGATCTTCAAGTAAAATATATTTTGCTATACTTAAATTGTATGCTAATCTAATTTTTTCTTTTATGCTTCTTACTTTTCTTCTATCTGCTTTCATTGAAGTAACTTTATTATATTTATCATCTGGTATAATATCATAAAGGCATTTTAGGTTACCACCTAATTCTTCTCTTACGTCAGATAGAAAAAATACTCGTTTCTCATCTAGTGGAAAAATTAAAATCATTATTCTATTGGCAATAATTAATATACATCTATTAATTTTCCTTTTAATTTTCTTATAAAGTTTTTTTATGGGATGACGTTTTTTAATTATTATTTCTGTACTTAATTCTACATTATTTGTTTCATTTTCTGTTTGTTCATTTGTTTTTGTTATCATTAAAAAATTCCTTTCTAAATCTTTTGGTAGCATTTCCGTCACATGTATTTAAAAATTTTTCTTTAAATTCTGCTAACTTTTTGACATTTATTTCCTCATTTTTCATATTTTTTATTAGTTCGTCCATATTGTAGCAAACCGTACCATATGTGTATTCTGTAACATCATAATAAAAATCACGTTTGTTTTTATATTCTTTCATATCTGGCATGTAAAATATTATTGGTTTATCTAATAAGGCATATTCAAAAATTACTGATGAATAGTCTGTTATTAATATGTCTGTTACTAATAAAAGATTATTTATATCATTATAATTGCTTAAATCAATTATTTTTTTAGATTGTTCTTCTGATATTTTAAATGTATTTTTTATGAATGGATGATTTTTTATGATTAATATTTCATTTTCTTTTAAATTATTATAGATTTTGTCAATGTCAAAACATTCAGTAGGATAGTATGCTTCTTTTTTACCTGTTCCTCTAAATGTTGGTGCAAATAAGATTACTCTTTTATTTTTTAATATAGGATAATCTTTATATATTTTTTCTTTTACTTCTTTTTTTAATTTTTCATTAAAGAAAAAATCCGTTCTAGGTATTCCAATTGGATGCATTCTTTCTTTAGGAATTCCAAAAGCTTCTACATAATTATCTACAATGCTTTCTGAACTTAATATAGCATCTGTATAGTTTTTATGTGTCAAAGATTTTGGGCTTGGTCCTCCTATTTTTCCTATTCTACTAAATCCTACTTTTTTGAATGCTCCGAAGTGCATGCCATACTTGAATTAATTTTGCATTTTTTCTTATTTTAAGTGGATATATAAGTGGGAAAAAATCATCAATTATTGTATATTTTGCATTTGCCATATCTATAATTAATTTAATTTTAAATAATGCATTTGGTTTATTAGTAAAGTGTATTTTTATTTCGTAATTGTTGTCATCTTTTAATTCATTATATATCCATAGCAAATTACCTTCTAACTCAGCACTTCTATTACTAGCTAATATTATTTTATTATTTTTTAGAGGACAAATTATTTTTAATATATTGTATATTAAAATATAATGTATCGTTTTAAGTCTTTGCCAGATTGGTACTAGGAAATCAGGCATTATATATTCCACCTCATTACAGTTTTAAATTTATTATTTATGTCATTGTCAAAAGCTACATAAATATCGTTAGTATTTTTTATTTCTATAACTTCAGAAACAATATTATGAAGATAATTTTGTATTTGCTTATCTTGCAATATATCTATAGATTTTTTAAAATCATCATATCCACTTCTGCTATTTCCTAGTATTGTTAGTCCTTTTTCTAATACCATTCTAGTATTTATTCTTACAGGTTCTTCTGAAACTCCTAATAGGTTAATTGTTCCTTGAGGATTGATGTGGTCAATTATTTCTTCAATTGCAAATTCTGAACCTGTACCACCTATGCACTCAAAAGCATGGTCAACTTTAATGTTTTCTGTAAATTCATTTGTTGGGATGGTTTGATCAACAAATGAAAAATATGATAATTTTTCATTATTTCTTCCTGTTACAATTATTTTGCTTTCTGGAAAATATTTTTTTAGCATCAAGCTTGTTATATATGCTACATTTCCAGCTCCCCAAATTCCAATTGTTTCTCTTCTTTTATGACTCTTTTGTTTAAAATTTTCTATAGCATTAATTGCAACACTTACTGTTTCTATCAAAGAACCTAAAGATTCTTCTATTTCTTTAATTGGTATTATTCTATCTCTTCTCATAAGAACTACACTTTGCATAAATCCGTCTGAACTGCTTGATCTAAATAGGCTCGTTCTTAAATAGTTTTCTTTTATTATGTCATCATCTTCAATTGGCGTATTAGGAATAAGCACAACTTTTTCTTGCTTTTTAAATTCATTTTTAGGATCATATACAACTTGTCCTACTGCTTCATGTATTAATGTTAGTGGTAACTTCTTATCTAGAATTTCTTTCTTTCTTTTTCCTTGGTAATACCTTTGATCAGCTGCACATATTGATAAATATGTCGGTCTAACTATTACATATTCTGTATCTATATCTATATTTTCAAAACACATCTCAAATTTTTGAATTTGAGTTAATTTTATAATTTGATTAATCAATATCGTTCACCTTATTTCCTATCATTAAATTTGCTAGTTTTAAGTCATATGGTGTTGTAATTTTCATGTTGTAAGATTCTCCCATTACTAATTTTACGTTTTTATTTTTTAGCACATATATTTTAGCAGCATCTGTCAAAACCTTTTTTTCTTCATCATTTAATGATTCATAAGTTTTCATTAATTCTTTTACTTTAAAAGTTTGTGGTGTTTGTCCTTGATACATGTAATCTCTAATTGGAATGTTGGTGATTGTATTATTGTTAGTTGATTCTACTATTGTATCAAATGCTGGAACAACTGTGTCTACTGCGTCATATTCTTTTGCATATTCTACATTTTCTTTTATTATTCTTTGAGTGATAAATGGTCTTACTGCATCATGTGTAACTAATACATCGTCGTCATTTAATTTATAATTTTGATTTAAATAATTACAAATTGCCATTACAGTTTCATTTCTAGATGAACCACCTTCAATAATTGCAATTTTTTCATTATTATAATATTTTCCTATAATATTTTTTGTATGTGATATCCATTGAGCAGGAACAGCTATTATTATTTTATCAACATCATTTGAAATTAAGAATTGCTCAACCGTATGTATAATAATTGGCTTTTCTCCTAATTGTAAAAATTGTTTAGGTAACTCTGTTTTACCCATTCTAGTTCCTTTTCCTCCAGCTAATATTCCTGCGAAATTCATTTACTATTCCTCCTATCATATATCTATTTATTTACATCCAAATTTTAATTCTTCTTTAAATTTTTTATCTAATTCAGGAATTGACTTACTTAATCTTAATGGTAATCCTTTTTCATTTGTAAAGCAATGGGTTGTTGTTCCTGTTGCAATAATTTTTTCATTTAATTTAACATCATATGAAATACTTAACCTCACTCCATTGTAAGATATTATCTTAGGAAAAATTTCAATATTATCATCAAATTTTGTACTATGTTTTATTTCTACTGAATAAGATAATACTGGTGAAAACTTTTTTTCCTTTTCTAATCTAGAAAAACTATATCCCATTTTTTCCATTGCATAAACTCTTGCTTCTTCAAACCATCTTATATAATTTGAGTGATGTACAATTCCCATTTTATCTGTTTCATAATAATGAACTTTTCTTGTATATTTTTCCAATAATATTTCCTCCTTAAGGTGACGTTTTTATACTATCATATCTTCCTAGAAAATTCAATACTTTAGCATAACTTATATTGTTTAAATACTTCTCTATTTTACCTGATTTTTTTCTTTTTTTAAAAAGCCTCTATAAATTTTATTAATAGCTTCATCTCGTATTTGAAATGTCTTTAATGTTACTATTTTTCGTTCAATTGTCATTCCATCCATTTCATCTAATAATTTTTTTAAGTCTGCTAATGAAAATTGGCTTATGCAGTTTAATGCAGCTTTTGTGTTTTGTGGATATTTTCTTAGTAAATGACTTAATAGTTTTGTATAATCAGATTGTTCTTTATTATTTTTTAGGTCCTCTTCACTGATTATGGATGATTTTGTTTCTATGTCATTTTTTAATAATGAATCTATACTTATTTTGTTTTCTGCATCATTTTCTCCTAAATTTAAGATTATTTCATTATCAAACATTGGATATAAGTCGATTTCACCACTTTGAATATTTCTTCTAATATACCAATTTACATTAACTCTATCAGGATTCATAAATTTAATATCAAAAATTGTCATATTTATAAAATCTTGTTTAAATGCTAAATATTCATCATATGGTCTTTTATTTTTTACAGTAATATACCAAAACATTAATTCTAAAATTTTATCAATGCAATTAGAAGATAATTTATTTGTCTTATAATTTGGATCTTCTTGCTGTTTTTGATGTATTATACTGTTTATATTTAATAACTCATCATATTTTGATTTTTCAACAAAACTTAATACTCCTATATCAAATTTTCCTGGTTGTAGTAATGGACTTTTATAAAGTTTTACTTCGCATGATTTAAATCCTACTTTTTGTGCAACAATGTATGATATTAACTCCCCAAAATGTACGTTATCTACATATATTGTTCTTTTTAAGAAAAAGGTATTATGATTTTTTCTTTTTTCTTCATTTTGAGGTTTAAAAGCTTTATATTCAAATACTCCTAAATGAAATTTATCAATTTCCTCATATTTTGTTTTGTCTATTGGTTCTCCTACATATTTCATTGTCATGTTCCTTTATTTTTCGATAAAATTTGTTAATACTATTTCTTCTCTTTTAGGTTCTTTAATTCCATTTTTCTTGCCAGATTCGATGCATTTCAAATAATATGCCATATTTCTTCCAAGCATTCTCATTATTTGCATTCCTTCTTTATCCTTTTGTACTTCTTCTGGTGAATTGCCATGTACCATGTTCCAGTATCTTGTTGATATTATTGGCATTTCTGTTATTCCATAATATTTATTAAGTTGATCATATGTTGCGGTTGTTCCTGCTCTTCTTGCAGAAATGACACTTGCAACTGGTTTATATCTCAAGTATTCAATTTTTCCACTACCTGACGCAGAGTAAAAAGCTCTATCCATAAATGATGTTATTGCTCCTGAAGCACCTGCATAATGAACTGGTGTTCCAAATATAAAGCCATCAGCAAATTGTGCTTTTTCTACAAATTCATTTACTGTATCATCAAATATGCATTTTTTATTTTCTTTACATTTTCCACATCCAAGGCATCCAGATAAAGGTTTATTTCCAATCCAAAATACTTCTGTTTCTATTTCTTCCTCTTTTAAAGTTTTTTCCACTTCTGAAATGGCAGTATATGTACAACCATTTTTATGTGGACTTCCATTAACTAAAATAACTTTCATATTTACCTCCTATTCATACAAAAAAAGAAAGTTTTTACCTTCCTTTTCTATATCTTTTGTTATATTTCTTTAATTTTAAGGTTAAATTTATCTTCAAATATTTTTTTCTTAGCTATATATTCTTTTGTTTTATATCCTTTAACATCTATTATTTCTTCAGAGCCATCATTATTAAAAATAATAAAATCTGCTTTGTACTTTAGTCCTTTGGCTAGCATAAATGTTGGCTGAATGCAAAAGCCTCTAATATCTTTTGCCTGCAATCTGTTTTTTAAATCACAATAAAATTCAGCTTCTTTTTGGCTATCGAAAGTGTGTCCATCAATTGAAGTTTTATTTGATCTATATTTTGTTTTTTTCATTTTATTGTTATCAGTAAATTTTTTGTAATCTTCTATACTCCAATGTTCCATATATATTTCTCCAAATAATTTCTTTATTTATACTATCAAATTTTTTACTCATTTGTCAATCATCCTATTATTCCTAAGTGTTGCAATAATATTTTTGTTCCTAGCAATATTAGTATTATTCCTCCAAATGCTGATACATATTTGGATAATTTAGTTTTACTCATTTTGTATGCAATAAAATTTCCTAATCTGCAACCTATTAGTGTTAGTATAAATGTTATTAATCCTATATTTATAAATGCAAGTTTTATATTTACGTCTAAAAAAGAAAATGTAACACCTACTGCAAGTGCATCAATACTAGTAACTACCGACAATAATATTATTTCTTTTAGGCTAACCTCATCGTTGATAACAACATATTCATTTTGTTCCATAATCATATTTATTCCAACAAAAGATAAAACGAAAAAAATTATAAAATGGTCAATTTTATTTATTAGTGAAGCAAATGTGTTTCCTAGTAAATATCCTATTACCGGCATTATTGCTTGAAATAACGCAAACCAAAAAGCAATTTTAAAAGCTTTAATGTTAATATTTTTTCTTATTTGTAGTCCTAAACAAATAGCCATGGTAGAAGAATCCATGGCTAAACCTATGCTTATTATAATTATTTCAATAATATTCATATAATTTCCTTCCGTTGTATTATATTTATATTATTGATTGATAAATTTATTACTTTATATTATGCCTTTTTTCTCATTCTTTGAAAAATTTTTAGTATTTCTTTTATAGGAACGATTAATAATGCTAAACCTAATGCAACGCAAAGTTCCTTAAAATTAATATGAGCTAATCCAAATAAATTTGAAAGAACTGGTATATATATAACTCCAACTGTTAATATTAAACAAAGAATAAATGAACCTAATAACCACCAATTTATTGTTTTAAGTCTGAAAATTGATTCATCTTGTGATCTCATACATATTGCATGGAATATCTGGATTAAGTTTGCTGTTAAAAATGCCATTGTCATTCCATCTTTAGAATTAAATATTCCATATTTCCCTAGTTCCATATATTGTCCAACAAAGAATGAAATTAAAATTATTATAGCCATTATAATTCCTTGTGATAATATTGAAAATCCTGTTCCATTTGCAAATACACTTTCTTTAGAATCTCTTGGCTTTTTCTTCATTAGATTTCCTTCTGCTTTTTCCATTCCTAAGGCTAGCCCAGGTGTGCTATCGGTAACCATATTTATCCAAAGTAGCTGTACAGGAGTTACAACTGTTATTCCTAATGCAGATGCTATAAAAACATATAATACTTCTGCTGCATTTGTTGCAAGTTGAAATTGAAGAACTTTTCTTATATTATCATAAATCTTTCTTCCTTCTTCTACTGCATTTACAATTGTTGCAAAATTATCGTCAGCAAGTACCATATCAGATGCACCTTTTGTTACATCTGTTCCTGTAATTCCCATACTTATTCCAATATCTGCAGCCTTTATTGAAGGTGCATCATTTACTCCATCTCCAGTCATTGCTACTACTAAATCCTGTGATTTTAAAGCTTTTACAATTTTTGTTTTATGTTCAGGTTGTACTCTTGCAAATACTGAATGACTATTAACTACTTTTATTAATTCTTTATCTGATAAATCGTTTAATTCACTACCAGTTATTGCTTCTTTTGAGTCTTTGATTATTTTTAGATTTTTTCCAATTGCTGTTGCTGTATCTATGTGATCTCCAGTTATCATAACAACTCTAATTCCAGCGCTTCTGCAATTGTCTATTGCACTATATACTTCTTCTCTACATGGATCTATCATTCCAACAAATCCAATAAATGTTAAATCCTTTTCAAGTGTTTCTGTATCATATTTTTTAGGTACTGAATTATGTGTTTTGTATGCTACGCCTAATACTCTTAGAGCTTCGTCTGCAAATTGTTTGTTTTTCTTTTTTATGTCTTTTTTTATTTCTTCAGTCATTTCAACTATTTTTCCATTGTTCAAATATCCTGAGCATCTATCTAGTAGTATTTCACATGCACCTTTTGTATATTGTACAATTTCACCATTATTGTTTTTATGCACAGTTGTCATCATTTTTCTCATTGAATCAAAAGGTACTTCTCCAATTCTTGGATTTTCTTTATTTAATACATATTTTGCTAGTCCAATTTTATTTGCGAAATTAACTAGTGCTGCTTCTGTTGGCTCTCCTATTGATTCTGTTTCTCCCTCATTAATTTCTGCATCTGAACATAAAGCCATTGCTTTGGCTAATAAATTTTCATCTGTTGTTTCAGTTTTCACAACAGTCATTTTATTTTGAGTAAGTGTTCCTGTTTTATCTGTACAAATAACTTGTGTACATCCTAATGTCTCTACAGCACTTAGTTTCCTTATTAATGCATTTCTCTTAGACATTGATGTTACACCTATTGAAAGGACTATTGTAACAACAGCTGGAAGTCCTTCTGGTATAGCTGCTACTGCTAATGCTACTGCTACAAGAAAAGTATCTAATATATTGCTTCCTGACAAATCGCCTGTTTTTATTATTCCAAATATGAAAACAAATACACTTATAGCAACAACTAATTTTGTTAATACTTTTGAAATTTCTGCCATTTTCTTTTGCAATGGTGTTTTTCCTTCTTCAGCATTTTGTAGGGCATCAGCAATTTTACCCATTTCTGTATCCATTCCAGTTGCTACTACAATTGCTTTTCCCCTACCATAGCTAAGTGTACTTCCACTATATAGCATATTTGTTCTATCACCTAATGGTATGTCTAATGTATTTTCTTTTAAATTAATTATATCTACCATTTTTGTTACTGGTACAGATTCACCTGTAAGTGCTGCCTCTTCAACTTTCATACTATATGATTCTAAAATTCTACAATCTGCTGGAATTGCATCTCCTGCTTCTAATGCAATGATGTCTCCTACCACTAAATCTTCGCTTTTCACGTTTTGTATTATTCCATCTCTAATTACTTTTGAAGATGCTTTTGTCATTTCCATTAGTGAATCAATTGCGTGTTCAGCCTTGCTTTCTTGAATCATTCCTAAAATCGTATTAACTATGACTACAAATAGAATTATAAATACATCTGTAAATGGTTCATTACTTGCGACTGCTGTAATAGCTGAGATAATTGCTGCTGATAATAACATTATAATCATAGGATCCATAAGTGATTTGAAAAATTTTTTTAATAATCCATCTCGTGTAGCCTCTTTTAACTTATTTGGTCCATCAAGTTCTAGTCTTTTTTTGGCTTCATCTGATGTTAGACCATTTTCACTTGATTTTGCTGATTTCATCACTTCTTGAGCAGTCATTAAATACTCTTTCAATTAAATTCCTCCTTTATTATTTATGTTATGATTTTAAAAAATTTTTATAATTTGATTATAAAGAACATATTAGAATTTATTATTATAAAAATATATTTATTAGTATCTCTTTTTTATCTAGTTTTAACATTTTAGAAATCTATTAGTTTTTTAATATAACAGGAAAGTCCTATTATAGAACAAAAGCAGACATTATTAACATTTTCGTTGTTTATGACATTTTATGGTCCGCGTCTTTGTTCGTCCGCGAAAAATTGTATAACAATTTTTTGGGAAATGCTTAATATTATAGGAAGTTCAGAGAACTTTCCTATAATATTAAAAACTCATTTGCAACCTAATAATTCTGTTGCAAACGAGTCTTATTATTTAAAATACAGCCAGATTTAAAATCGGGATTGTTGGCTATATTACATATATTATATGCTAATTACTCCCTCATTTTTAATGAATTATATATTATAAATTATTATATTACAACCTTTTTAATTAATTTTATATTTTTTTTATAAAATTTTAAAATATAAATTATATTCACTAGACTTTTTTTATTTTATTGTGTATTATATTGTAAAATGAAGCTTGAAAGGAATTAAAATGATGAAATTAAAAAATTTATTATTTGTTTTTATTATAATTACATTATTTTTAGGAAATATATTTTTCACTTTAAATGTTTTTGCAACTGAAAGTCAAAATAGTTCTCAATCTGAATCTAATAGTGAAAATCTTACTACTGTTACTGACTCAACTTCAACTAATGCTCGTTCTACTTCTGGTACCACTTCTACTACAACTGGTATTGATAATTCAAGTCTGTCACTTTCAAATGCTCTTTCCTTTATTTTGATTGCAATTGGAGCTTTAATAATATTTTTGTCTATTGCTATTTTAATTAGAACTCGAAGATAAATTTATATATTTTTAAGACGTTTTATACGTCTTTTTTTTGAAAAAAAATTTAATAAAGTCCTTTTTCTGTATGTATAATTTTATTTTTTCAGTTAATAATAATTTTAAATCATGAAATTATTATGGAGGTTATATTATGAAAAATAAAATTTTAACATTTATGGTTGCGTTTTTACTTATTTTTTCTTTAGCAACTATTTCATTTGCAGATGATAATGTTATCGAAAAGGGTGCTAATGCAGTTGGAAATACAGTTGAAAAAGCTGGAGAAGCAATTGCGAATGTGTCTGAAGATGCTGGTAGAGTTGCTGATGAAGCTGCTGATGATACTGGAAATGCTGCTAAAGATGCTGTTAATGCAACTGAAAACGTTGCTAATGATGTAAAAAATGGTGTTGATGATGCAAAAAATGATATGGAAAGAGATGAATCAACTACAGATAATTTAACTGGTGATTATAATGCTACTAGAACAAATGCTGAAGATGTCACTGCTACTACTTCAAATAATGCAACTATGTGGATGTGGATTATGTTAGCTGTTGTTGCGGTTCTAATTATAGCTCTTGTTTGGTATTATGCAGCTAATTCTAACAATTCTAAACATTAGAATAAAAAAGATTTTTGTAAATAATAATAGTGTTTTTTGTTTTTCTTAAAAATATATTTTTTTCGATTAACTTAAAGCACTATTATTGTTTGATTATTGTTTGATTATTGTTTTTTTACATGTTATAATATTTATTATTAAATTTTGAAAGGTGTTTTATGAATACAAAGATGATTGCTAAAAATCCTAATGCTTATCACAATTATGATATAAAAGATTCTATTGAATGTGGAATTGAATTAAATGGTACTGAAATAAAATCTGTGAGAAATGGGAAAATTAATTTAAAAGATTCTTATGCTATTATAAAAAAAGGTGAAGTCTTAATATATGGCTTACATATTAGTCCATATGAATTTGGCAATATAAATAATAAAGATCCTTTAAGAACTAGAAAATTATTATTACATAAATCTGAAATTAATAAATTAGTTGGTGCAATTCAACAACAAGGTTTTTCTTTAGTTCCTATATCTGCTTATCTTAAAAATAATCGTTTAAAAATTAGTTTAGGTATTGGTAAAGGGAAAAAATTGTATGACAAACGAGAAGACTTGAAGAAAAAAGATGCTGAAATGTATATTCAAAAACATAGAGATAAATACTTATAATTATTATTTTCTAAAATGGAAAAAAATATAGCAAAGTTTTATTTGCTATATTTTTTATACAATAGGAAAGTTTTACTTTCCTATTGTATAAAAAAATTACATTCCACAGAAAAATTGTTATACAATTTTTCGCGGACGAACAAAGACGCGGACTTTAAAATGTCATAAATAGCAAAAATGTTAATAATGTCCGCTTTTGTTCTATAATCTATAATAGGAAAGATCTACTTCCCTATTATAAAAAAAATTTACATTGTTCTATGCTTTATTACTTGAGCAAAATACGTTATTAATTTTATCCATTACTGTTGCTTTTATTTCTTTTCTTGCTTCACCTAAATATTTGCGTGGATCAAATATAGAAGGATCTTCATTAAATACTCTTCTAATTTGTGCAGTCATTGCTAACCTTAAATCTGTATCAACATTAATTTTAGATACTCCATTTTCTCCTGCTTCTTTTAGCATTTCATTAGGACATCCCTTGGCTCCTGGTATGTTTCCTCCATTTTTATTGCACATTTCTACTAGCTCTGGTATTACTGAAGATGCACCATGTAATACAATTGGAGTATTAGGTAATTTTTCTTTTATTTTTGCTAATATATCGAATCTTAACTTAGCTTCTCCTTTAAATTTATATGCACCATGACTTGTCCCAATTGCAATTGCTAAAGAATCACATCCTGTTCTTCTGACAAATTCTTCTGCTTGATCTGGATCTGTATACATTGCATCATTTGAATCAACATTTACATCGTCCTCTATTCCTGCTAATTTTCCTAATTCAGCTTCAACAACAACTCCTTTTGAATGAGCATATTCGACAACCTGTTTTGTTAGGCTTATATTTTCTTCAAAATCATATTTTGAGCCATCAATCATTACAGATGTAAAACCTGCATCAATACACATTTTGCATGTTTCGAAATCTGGTCCATGATCCAAATGTAAAGCTATTGGTATATTAGTTTCTTCAACTGCGGCTTCAACCATCTTCATTAAATATTTAATTCCTGCATATTTAATTGCACTAGAAGATACTTGTAAAATTACGGGTGAATTTGTTTCATTTGCAGCTTCAGTAATTGCTTGTATAAATTCCATATTATTAATATTAAATGCACCTATGGCATAGTGCTCTTTCATTGATTTTTCAAACATTTC
>CANPZM010000006.1 GCA_947589065.1 uncultured Clostridia bacterium | reverse complement strand
CTGGGGGTAAGGGGGAACTATGCCTTTTTTTCTTATTTTGGTTTTATTTTTATAAATTTTTCTTTCAAACTATCCTCTTATTTCTAATTATATTATTATTGCTCTATTTGTTCATCTTCAAGTTCTTGAATTCTTTTTATATTACTTGCCCCAACTCTTTCTGCCTCTTGTTTCTGTTCTATTGGAGTATTTACTGTTGCTTTACCTATTGCCTGAGTTGTAACAATATATCTTCTCTGTCCTTGCTTATCTTCAAAAAATTCATCTGATTTTTGGTTGTGAAATAAACTAATCTTCTCTGCATTTTGTATTCTAATTATTTCTTGCAATCTAACAAATTCATCTTCCTGAACTCTTAACACTTCAGTATAGTCTTTTGGAAAATTATCAACTTCTAATTCACAATTATGGTCTTGTATATATTGGTTAATTGGTGCCATCAAATTAGAATATCCATTAATATTTAAATTGTTTTCTTTTTTTAATTCAGCAATTGTCGTTCTTAATACATCTACTAAAGCTTTATCTTCCTTAAATATTTTTCTCTCATTCTTACTTAATGTTTCTTCATCAATCGTTTCATATCCTCTAGCACTTACAAACTCATCCAATGTCATACTATACAAATCTCTATAAAAATCAGGGTCTTTTTTATGGTTTAGTGTCAAGCTGTAAAAATTCTCTAAAATTTTTGCATACTTGAAAAAGCTCCCTTCCATTCCTAAACATTCATCAAATTCTTTAGCAACTTCACAATACCTATCTCCTCTATCTTCTGCCTCTTTATATAAATTCACTTTTTCTTCTAATTCTTTAAAAATTTCTGGATTGTTTGTTTTAAATTCATTTAATCTATCTGTTTCTTCTGGTTCTAATTTACTCAATTCAGACTTTATTAATTCAAACATCTCTGATAAAGTTCTATAATCCATTTCTGGATGCTTTTCTAAAATTTCCTTAAAATGTTCTTCTTTAAATTTGCCTGTCCACATTCCACTTGCAATAACTTTATCTCTTCCAACAATCATTTCTAGCTTTCTAACAAATTCAGTTTCTTGTGTATGAGCAGTAGGAGACATATGTATTCCATATTTTTCACATATCTCTCTAGTTAACTCTTCTGTTGTCCCCTCCTTTAAAAAACTATTTCCACTAGTAACTCCATAAGTATGCATTTCTTCGTGTGCTAATGCATCCCAAACAAAATCCATATCTATACCATTTTTTGCAAACATCATAGCAAATTGATCCATCTGATCTTTTGTTGAACCAACAAATTTTTGGGGAGCCTTTAAATCAGAATTTGGAGTATGTTCAGTGTTTGTAGAAGAATCATAATATGCTTCTCCATTTTCATTTATTGAATATCCTAATTTTTTAATCTCTGGCAAAATTCTAGTTTCAATAAAATCTTGCATTCTATATGTAACTTGAAGTCCATCTGTCCCTCCATAGCAATCTGCAGTATTTTTTGGTTTTCTAAAAGTTATGCCTTCACGCCCTTGACAATTATATCCAGAAAATTCTAATTTATATATTTCCAAGCATTTAGCTATTTCCCCTTGAAGAAGTAACCTCATATTTTCATCTATTTTTCCATTTACTTCAAATGGAATTCGGCTTTTTCTTCTTTCTGCAATGATTTGCTCAATCATTTGATTTATTTTTTTATTATTTTCTATTACTTGATTGATTTCATCTGGCATAATTACTGACATTCCTTTCTTTTAAGGCACAAAATTTGATTAAAAATAATTGTTCTGTAATTATTTTTCAAACTTAACCTCATGGTATACTTTTTACTCAACTTGAGTATCATCAAATCCTTTTATTTGATTTATTATCTCCTTCATATCTTTGGTACCTACCTCTTCAGCCTCTTTTTTCTGCTCTAACGGTTATGTACAGTTGCTTTGCCTATTACTTGAGCTGGAACAATATATCTTCTCTGTCCTTGCTCATCTTCAAAAAATTCATCTGACTTTTGATCGTGGAAAAAGCTAACAGCCTCAGATTCTTTTCTTTTATCTATTTCTGCTTGTAATAATTTTTGTATATTCGTGACTTTTTCTCGTACTTTATCCATTAATATTTGTGGTTGAATTAAATTACATCCATCTATAATTTGAGATGTTTCTTTACACAATGCAACGAAATCTTCATACTTAATTTGAGGGTTAATTTGTTTGCACATTGCAAACATTCCTGCAATTACAGGAATTGTATAACTTGCACTACTTGTTCCCCAATATTTTCCGTCTAGCGTTCTTCCGCCACAGGGTACCTCTACATTATTATTTCTTTTGCTTAACTCATTTGATTTTTCCCTTTGCTTTAAGAAATGCAATGGCGAATTTTTACCTTCCGAAAATTCCTCAAATTGCAGTATAGGTTCAAATTCTATTATTCTTCTTAATAATTCTGTATCTCCTTTTTCTTCTAATTGTTTCTTTAAGTCTTCTATATTACTTACATTATATTCTTTTAGTTTAGACTGATACATACTTACAATCTTATTCCAAAAATTTCTATGTGATAAATCTTCTGGTTCACACAAACACTCCTTATAAGTTTCAGCTCCATCAAATTGAATATCTCTAAAACAGTATGTAAAATCTCTATAAAATGTAGGAGAATCAATCAAAGTTACTCCATTTGTATCTAAATAATCTCGCACTTCATCAATTCTGTCTCCCATTATATTTGCTAAATCATTTGATAGTGAAATTATTTTTACTCCAGATTGAGTTGCCTGTTTAATATATTCAAATAAATGATTTGCTTTATTTACTTTATCTTTTTTATCTAATGGATAATATTGAACTTCTGCATTTGGAGCTATTTGCATAAATGAATCTAATACAGTTGTCCCGTGTGGCTCTATTTCGCCTTCATATTGGCTTTCTACATACTCCACTCTACCGCCATATAAATCTCTTATCTTGTTTTGTTCTATATTGGTATCAATAATAGCCACTTTTACTCCACTTGCATTAATTCCTTTTGAATGTACTTCTCTTAGACTTTCCATAGGCAATTTAGCAATCTCTAAAAGTTTCATAGGATTAAATCGTTTTATTTGCTCATCCGAAAAATGGGTATTTTCATCATAACATAACAATTTAAAATGCTCAAAATCTAATTCAGACATATCACATTCAGATAAATCTGCTCCACATAAACCTTCTCTTAGAATATAATTAAATTTAATTCCAGCAATCATTTCTTCTACATCTTGATTTGTAAGTTTTTTAGGGATGGCATTGTTTTCCATTTTTTCTTCTTTGGTTTGTGTTTTTAAATTTTCGTACAAAGAATAAATCATATTTTTCTCATTATAAAACTCTTGCAAAGCAGGTCCTACTTCTTTTAAAATTAAATATTGAATTTGTGGACTATCATTTTGTTTTTGAAAATCAATTAATGCTTTTAGTCTTTCAATAGAAGTTTCCTTTTTTAATATTTCTATTATTTTCTCTTCATTAATTATTTGATATTTTTGATCTTTAAAGTCACTCTCAATAATATCAGCTGTACCATTTGCAATATTATCTATATCTTCTTGTGTAGTTGGTTCTCCAGTGATTATACTTTGAAATTTTGTATTCATTGCCATAATATTTTGAACCATTAAACCAATATTGTGATTCAAATTTAAATATCTTGTTGTTTCATGAAACAAATCATTTCCATCTTTTGTTTCTATATCTTCTAATTCTGCAATAATTTGTTGTGGATTTGTAATATATTCGTAAACTGCATCTCCAACATCCTTTTGCTTAAAATATAATTCTGCCATTGAAACTTCTGCAGCATACTTATCTTGTTCAAATGGAAGTTCCATGAAAGATTTACCATAAATTTTTTCCAATAATAAATGTGCAATATGTTCTGTAAATCCTTCCGTTAATCGAGTATGTGTTATTCTTCTTGAATTTTCTTCTTTCCTTTGATAACTATTTAATTGCTCATATAAAATCCCTTTTACTTTTAAATTACCATTTTCATCTCTGATGGGATTTCCTTCTTCATCTTTTTCTACTCCTAATTGTATATCAAAAAATTCTTTTCCATTTTTTCTTGATACTCCACTAAATACATCATATCTAGTCAAAGGTTTGCATTCTCCATTCTCATCATAAGCTGATAATTGATTATCTGTTGAAATAAATACTTCTGGATTTTGTTCCATAAATTCTTTGATGTATTTTTCATCTTGTATATAATGAGTTGCTAAATAATGCGTAAACTCATGCACTAAAACAGCATAAATCCCTTCATCTCTTTTTAAATATTCTTCCCCACCATTTTTAAAAATAGCAATTGCATATTCATAATCTCCATTTGAATTAAATTGTCCTAAATTTTCAGTGCCACGATTTTCTTGCCCTCTTCTATCCAAATATTCTTGAGATGTTACTGGAGCATTATACAGTAGATGATCATCAATTCCTTTTTTGAAGCTCTCAAATCGAAAAGTATCTAATGTAAGCAATCTTTGGGCTATATCAAATGCCCTTACTTTTTGGTCTGTTAATTCTTCCATTGCATTAGCATAATCAACAATTAGGTTAATCACATTAAAATTTTGAAGATTTCCATTTTCATCTTGCACTACACAAGTAATATCCCATTTTCCACTTTTTTGCTTATCTTTTAATAATTCTTGAATTTTATTATATTCGCTTGTTTCCTTTTCAATCATAATACTCTCCTATTACAATTTTTACTTATATAATATATCTATTTCGAAAATAGTTGTATCTGTAATTGATGCAATAATCTTTAATATTTTTTCTTTTTTAAGAAACTCGTTATAAAACGTATCAACCTCTTAAAAAATTTCTCTTTCTTCACTTCTACAGGCAAATTATTTTCATACTCTTTAGGTTCTTCCTCATCTTTTTGAACTTTATTTTTCTTGAAAATATCATCTGGATTATATTTTTTTCTCTTTTCTTCCTCTATTTTCTCTAAATCATATTTTTCTTGTGCCTCTATTCTCTCTTTTTGATAAGGAGTAGCCCAGTAGTCTCTAAATATATTTGCAAATATAGCTTTTGTTTCTTCTAACAATTCCTGTTCTTCAAAAGGCTTATTTATATCAACTATAAAATTCCAACTTTTATCCATTTTTGTTTTAAACATATTAATCATTTCATCTGGAATTTTCTTTACACTTTCCTGTGGTACATATTTTAATATTTCTATTACTTCCTTATATGCTTTTGGATAATTATCAACCATTTTTTAGTTCTCCTTTATTTCATCTAATTCTTGTTCTTTAATGTCTTGATTAATTCTAGCTCTTGATTCTATTTTTTTGTGGTTTCTATTTTTGCTGTTGCTTTGCCAATGCTATTTTCTGTATATTGTATATTTCCTATATTTATATCTAGTTTTCTTTCAAATTCGCATCCGTTTAAATTATATTTTACACCTAATACAAACTTTATAAAAATATTTAATGTCTTTCCTGCTCTTCTCCTCTTGTTACTGTTATATCCCTAACTTGATTTTTCACCTTTTTTATTTCGTCATTGTATTCAGGTAAAGTTATGTCAGAACAATATATTAATTTATATATACCATCTATTTCCGAGATCCATTTTGTAGAGGTATCTGGATTTGTTTCAAATTTTCTTGGTGTTCCTTTGGGATGATTATAATCATTTCCCTCATGTTCAAGAGTGCTCATTTCCTCTTGGACTTTTTGTTGTTCTTCTTCTGTCACTCCAAATGACCATTCATCCTTTAACAAATCAATCTTTCCCTCATAATATTTGAGAATTTTCACTCTTTCCTGAGAAGATAAAGGATATTGAGCTTCACTAATCTTCTTAATTTGACTTTCAAAATAATTTTGTATATCTAATGATAAATTGCCATATGAACCGTATTCATCATTTAATTCAGTTCTCTCAGACAAAGACATATTTTCCCTATTTATAGCATTAATAATTAATTCATAATACATTTCCTTACAATCTCTTGTTTGTTCTCTTTTTGAATATTCATCTAAATCTTGATTGCTTAATAACCTATCAAGTTCTGTCTTTAAATCTGTTACTAATTGCCTAGCCGTTTTCCTTGTACCATCCATATTATACTCTTTTTGTAATGCTGGATAGGCTTTAATTAATTCGCAACTTATATATGGAGCTATCATTTCATCAATTTGTTCTTCAAATTCTGCATTTAAAGAATATTTCATATTAGTTTTATATAAATTTGATTTTGCCTCTATGTACTCTTCTGAAATAACTCCACTATTTTGTATCATTTCAATAAACTTAGCAATTGATGTTGAATTGGCATTGTTCTCTATTTTAAATAAATCATGATTTTTATTATAAAAGTCCCCTAAGAATCCCAAATTCTCGTTTTGATTTGCTAATTCTAATAAGGCAAACTCTCTAGCATATTGCAAACTATCTTTATTACTATTTCCCGATCTAACCATTGTAATTTGTCTAGCATGTTGTAGTTCATGAAATAATGTAATTACTTGATTAGCTAAAAATGAAATACTTCTATTTCTCTCAAAAACTGCATCGTTTAACACAATATTAGTTGCAGCATATTGTCCGTTTTCCAAATCTACTGGTAGCCAGTGTGTACCGATTTCCCGCATTACGACTATGATTTGATTCAAAGCTTAGATATACTCTACTTTTATGTTCTTCATCAATTATAGTCTTGTCAGTAAGATAAGGTTCTCCTCCCATATCTTTTACTTCAATTTTGAATATATTATAAAAAAATTCGTGTAATTTATCTTCCGTTATTATATCGTTTTCTTGATTTTTATAAAAAAAAGTTAACAGTTCTTGTATTATTTCACTTTCTTGTTGAATAATATATTTTGTTTTAAGATTTTCATCCATCATAACTAATTATCTCCTTTTGTTTTTTTAAAAAAACTTTTAATTTTATTCAATAATTTTTTAAAAAAACTATCCTGCTTATATTCTATCATTTTATTGTTAATATTATCTTCCTTAACTTTATTTTTAAATAAATTATCTGGATTATATTTTTCTCTTGCTTCTATCTCCTGTTTTTTCTCGTTCTCAGCAAATTTCTGAATCAGATTCTTTCTCTCCTCTTCACTTTCACACCAATAATTGACATATATAATTGACAAAATTACTAAAGTTTCCCTTTGTAAATTTTGATTGTCTAAAGATTCTATTAGATCAATTTTAGGCTCGTAATCATTCAATCGTTCCTCTTTAAACATATCTCTTAATTTTCTTGGAATCTTTTCGACATATTTACTATCCATCATATTTAATATTGCATCTACTTCTGTATATGCAATTGCTGTATTCTTATCATTCATATTTTTTATATTTACTCCTCTTCTTATTGTATTTTCTATACACTGACAGTTTCTTTCATCATATGATTTTCAAAAACATAATGCTTATTACATAATTCTTTTAATCTTGGTCTATGTGTAACAATTACATAAGTTTTATTTTTTAAATACTTTTCAATCATATTTGTTATTTTTTCTTCAGACACACTATCTAAATTGGAAGTTGGCTCATCAAAGAAATATAGTGGTTTGTCTATTAAGATTCCTCTAATTATATTTAGTCTCTGTTTCTGTCCTGCTGAAAGTTTTACTCCTTTTTCTCCAACTATTGTATCTAGACCTTGTGGCAATTCTTTATACCATTCCATTAATCCTGCATCTTCAAACATTTCAAAAAGTTTTTCTTCTGAAATATCTTGTCCCAATGTTAAATTATCTCTCACACTTAAATCAAACAATTCAACCTCTTGCGATACAAATACTACATCCAGACGAACATCTTTAATATTTTTATTATTAATTAATAATTTTCCTTTTTCTAGTGGATAAAGTCCCGCTAGTATATTCATCATTGTAGTCTTCCCTTGTCCAGATTCACCCATAATACTAATTTTATCCCCTTTTTCTAATATGAATTGTGGGATTTTAATTGTTGTTGAATCTTTTGAATATTGAAATAAAACATCAAATAATTTAACGCTAATAAACTTATTAACTAATTGTACATTTCTGCTTCCATCAAAATATTCATTTAATTGCTTTTTTGCAATTTTAAAATTTTCTCTTCTATCTAGCAATCTCACCAAGCTATTTAAATTAGAATATAATTTAGTTAATGAAGACATATAAAACAACAAATATGGTAATCCATCTTTTCCATTTTTTACAATTAGTACTGTACTTAATAAAACTATTATATATAATAGATTCATTAAGCCTGTAAATACTCCATTTGCATTACTTCTTTTACGTTCATTTATCTTTACAGCTTTTACATAATTATCTGAATTTTCATCTAATTTATCATTACAAAACTTTTCTATATTTAATTTTCTAACTGCTATTATATTTTGAATGAAATCTATTAATGTTGCATTATATTTTGATTCTTCTTTATTAGTTTTTTCCTGATAAGGCTGTTTTTCCTTTAGCATTTTAAATTTTAAAAATACAGCTAGAATCGAAATAAAAATACAAATCAAACCCGTATATATCGATTGTTGGCATAGCATATAAATGATTGAAACACTACCAACTATTAAAGGTATTACACTTATTTCAAATTCCCAAACAACTAACATAAAGTACATAGATACATTTGTTATCAATTTATGTATAAAACCTGTATGTGTATTAGCAATTTTTTCCATTGTCATTGACTGTAATTTATTAAAATAATATTTTTGTATTGAATTTTGTGCCTTTACATAATTCACATTATCAATATAGGAACCTATTTTACCCGTTATCAGCATAATTAAATCTAAAATAAATATGACAATTGTTAAACTTAGTATTTTTTCTAATGTTAATGGACTTGTTCCATAATATGATAGTGCGAAAGACTGCCCATAATCTGCTATTGAATATAATGTATTTATAATTATTGACAATATAAACAATTTTTTTGCTACTACCCCTAATAATTCTCTCATTATCTTGCACCTCTTTCTCTTTCGTGACCTCCACGTTCTCTTAGGTTTCTTTGTGTATTTTCTCCAATTCCGTTTATTCCTTTTTCTTTAATTCGAACTTCCTCTTTTTCTAGTTTGTTTTCTATTTCAAGTTCTTTTTTATTTTTTTGTATTTGCAAAATTAGAGTGGCTCTTACAAGAATATTTTGCCCTTTATAAAATTCCTTAGTAATAACAGCATTTGGATACATCTCTTTTAATTTTATTATATATGCCTTTATATGTTCTTCCATATTTCCTTTGCTGTTATAATCAACTAAAAAAAATATTTTTGATGCTAATTCTTTTTCCATCACTTTGCACCCCTTATAACCTATATTTTAATATTAATTAGAATATATTTCTTTTAAAATTATTACTCCTGTATCAATTCTTCATTTTCTATTTTTTCAGTATCTTCTCGTTCTCTACTTTGAGCTTGTTGTTTTTTCTCCATAGGTGTATGAATTGTTGCTTTACCTATTTCTTGCTCTGAAAAACCTATAGACTCCCTTCCACTATTTATATGTTCTAAAGAATATTCTGATTTTTGATCATGCCAATATGTAATTTTTCTTCTATTTATTTCGCGATAAATGCCTTGTGGATTAATAATTTTCATTCCATTTCTATCAGTTGCTGTTATTTTAGCACATTCTAAAAATTGTTCAAAAGTTAAATTTCTATCTAATTCTTTGAAAACAGCAAGTAATCCAGCAACTTGAGGTATCCCCCAACTTGTAGAAAAAGAAGATTGATATTTAAACACATCGTCTTTTTCTTTTCCGACTTGATGATATGTTCTACTAATTGGAATTCTTATTTTATCTTTGTTAGCCAACATTTGAATTTGGCTTTCAGACTGTGGAAACTTCTCTTTAAACATTTTTATTTCATCTTCAGAAAAATCTAGTGTACTTTGAAATTCTCCACCATTACTTGTATATTCGCCAAAATTCAGGTTAAAATTATTAGCACAAACTAACTCGCAACCTTCTGCTCTTAATAAATCTCTTGCGGTTTTAAAATCTATATCGTCTTTTCTTGGTTTTATACTCCAACTCCCAGATGCTACTAAAATCATATCATCAAGTCTGCCCTCTTTTTTGCATTTTTGATTGTATTCAATAATATTTCTAACATAATCTTTAATTGAACCACTAAAAAAGTGTACAGAAGATTCTTTTGCAACACCGCAAGATTTTGATGCTAAAAGACTAGTAGTTGTTAATCCATGCATATGCTCCACATCTTCTGGATTTACTTCATGATAAGTATTTCCATCTTCATTTTTTGTATATTCTACAATATTGGCATCCGTTAAATAAGGATTACAATTCTCATCTCGTATTGCTATATGTACTCCTTTTCCTGTTAATCCTGTTTCTGACAACCCTAATCCAAAATCTTTTCCTCTTTCTAAGATTCGTTCAGGCTGAAATTTTTCTATGGTTTCTTTCGAAAATATTGTTCTTGAATCAAAAGGTAAACGTTCAAATTCTTCTTGAGATAATGAACTAAAATCTAATCCCAATTCTATACAATTTAAACCTGCTAAACCATTCATCAATAAAGCATCTTCAAATCCGTCCAAATCCTTTAATCCCAATCTAGCTTGATTAGAAGCACTGTAATATTGCCTAATAAATTCACTAGTAATCTTCTTTGGCAAATTTTTAATTAAAGTTTCAATATATACATTTTGTACTTCTTCTTGTTTCATAATTTAAAATATCCTCCGTTTACTACTTCTTTAACTCATTGTGTGCTATTTGTTGTTCATCTCTTATAGCTTGTTCTTTTGCTTCATCTTTTATTTTAGTAGATGTACCAACAGTTCCTTTTCCAATTTCCTGCGTAGAAAATTGTTTTTTCTTTTCTAAATTTTCAATTCTACTATTAGCTATTTCTATAAGTTCTTGAATACTCTCTGTTTTGGGTTCAATACCTAATGTTTGTAAACTTCCGATAAAGTTATTTGATTTTATTTGTTCAAAATATTCTTTTAATGATTTTATTGCGCTTTGTGGATTTTGCTCATATTGTTTCATATAATATGGGTAAATTAATTGTGCCATCATATATCTAGCATTATAATCAATATTGGTCTCTGAATTTTGCATTCTCCCTAAAACAAAACCTATTTGATTATTAGTTAATCCATAATTTTTTTGTAATTGTCTAATATCATCTTGAGTAATATCTCCCTTTTGCTCTTTTATTTTCATTAATTCAAATTTTGCAAATGTTTCTGCTCCATCATCATAATGACTAATTGTAGTTGCTTTTTCTCTATTTACAACATCTTCTCTTGATGCGATTTTATTATCCAATAAATATTGACTTAACATAGCCTCAAAGCAATAGGGTGTTACTTCTCCTAGCATATTTCTTGTTGGATTATCCTGTTCAACAAAATCCAAAGTATGTGATAATTCATGTACTAACTCATAAATATCTGCTATAGTTCCTTTGCATGGCACATAAACTCCAAACTTTCCATTTATTTCAACTACACTTGGAATCTTAGTATGTATCGGCATTCCGTCATTATCTGTTTTTGAAAAGTCTTCATTTTCATCTGATTCATAGATATTGAATGAAAATTGGCTATTTCCTTCAACAATTTCTTTAACCTTTTCATATAATTCTTGATCTAATCCTTTAAAAAATTGTAATGCAATTTTTTTAGTTTCTTCCATCATTGATGGTTTTGTTATCTCATCAGTATGCCTATCATTTATCTTAAAACCTTTAGTCATTATTTTAGAAATTTCATATAGCAAGCTATAATCCGTACTATTTTTCCTGTTCTTTAAATTTTCACTTATCAAATCATTTAATGTTTTTAATTCTTGAGTTGATATTTCAAATTCTTCTATTTCTTCTAAATTTTGCATATTTTTATTTTATACCCCTCTATAAAGATTTTATTTTATAATTTAAAAAACTATTTATAAAAGCTTATTTCTATTTTTCTTACTATATTCGGTAATTATTCTCCGTCTAAACTTTCAACTTGTTTTTCTTCTAATCCGTGTATTTGAGAATCCAGATTTACTGATGTCTGAGCCTCAACTTTTTGTGTGACTGGTACATCTATTGTTGATTTTCCAATTTCACTTGGTAATATAGTACAATCAAATTTACTTATATCTAATTCTGAATAATTATCTTTATCGTATGAGCAACTCTTCCCACCTATACTTTCAATTCTTCTCGTTGGTTGCATTTTAAAAATATCTTCTGTGGTTGCAGTAACCCAATCTTGTTCTTTATATGGTTCATGTTCCTTTATCCAGCCGTCCTGATAAAATTTAACCATCGTCATATCAAAATGCACCCACCTTTGTTCCTCTGGTAAATAAATTAAACTCCAACCATGACCAGTTGTACCTACTCCTGTTACAGTTAAGTGTCTGATACCTAAGTCTTCACAAATCTTTTTTTCAAATCCCTTTGAATAGTCTCCACATACCCCTTCTTGCAACATTCCGTTATTATATACAGCTGGGAATGAGGTGGTGTTAACACCTTGAATCTCATCATATGCATCTTTATGTTTTTTCTTGCCGCAAAATTCATAATCTCTAGCCTCGTGATGAACTACTTTTCCAAAACTGCTAAATAACCTATCTATTGTTCTTTGTGTTAATGGTTTTCCCTCTAGTATTTGAAAAGCACTATTTAAATCATTTATATATCCATTCTTTATCGTCTCAGCATTTTCCTCTGTAAGATTCTTTAATGGGTAACTTTCTACTACATCATTTATCTCTTTGTGTCTATTATAATTTATTATTTTTACAATTTGTAGCTGATCATAATTATATGTAACATATTTTCGATAATACTGATAAACTAATTCCAAAATCTCTTTAGTTGTATGTCCATTATCTCTTATTTGTTTTAATTTTTCTATAAACAAATCATAATTTGATAAATCTTTATCACTAAATAAATCATTAATTTTTAATTCCATAATAACCTTCCTCTACCACATTTTTACTAAATAAAATATTATAAAACTATTTTGTGTATTTCTTTTGTGCTATCACTGTATACACGTGCCAAAATTTATTTTTTTTACTTGTTGCATCTTGATAATATTTTTCTTCGGAAAAATAAAAAAAATTGAAATCTTTAAAATACTCTAATAATTTTTCCTTTTCAACCGTCGTATTACATTCATTCCAATCATCTTCTTTTCCTAAAAAATTACCAATAAATACTCCTTTAGGATTAATAACATTTTGTAAGAGATTTGCCATAAATCCATTGAAATTTTCTTTAACATAATGCATACTAAAATGTGCATTTACTAAATCTGCTTTTGGTAACTTAATTTTTGAAAAATCGTCTATTATAATATTCAAGTCTTCACTATTTAGATTTCTACTTTCAAGGATACTTTTTACTTGTTCATTATTATCTATTGCTGTAACTTCAAATCCTTTTGAAATTAAAAATTCTGTATCATTTCCTACTCCACACCCTAAATCTATTGCAGTATTTCCTTTAAAATTTTCATTATAGTTATTTAAGAAAAATCTTCTTAATGCTAATGAAGGATTTTTCTTCATAGTTTTTTTATAAAATTCTTTTATTCCTTCTATATTTTCCAATTTATACTCCTTACTATTATATATCTTTGATACATTTAATTATCTATTTTCTTTGAAAATTATACCAAACATCAATTTCTTCTTTTTTTGGTTCTTCCCAATTTTCTAGTAATTTTTTCTTCAATCCATCTGTTACAATAAAATCATATTTATTAAGTCCTTGTTCTATTTTTTTATTTCTTTCTCTAATATTTTTCTCCCATTCGTCATCTGCAATATCAATAAAATGCCATTCTACAATGATATTTTCATTTTTAAAATATTCTGTTACATACCTTCTATTGTAACCTTTCCAAAATCCCCAGTCTAAAATAACATTGCAACCTATTTTTATAAGTTCTACTGTCTTCTTTAATAAATATTCATTAGCTCTTTCAGCTAGTTCCATATATCTTTCGCCCTGTTCATTGTCAAACATAGCATAAGTCAATTCATCTGTATTTAATATAATTGCATTCTCTTTTTCTTTTATTTGATTAGCATAATATGTTTTTCCACTTGCAATTTTTCCACATATTGCTATTACTTTTCCCATATAAATACTTTCTCCCTATTAAATTTTGTTTAATTTCTTATTTAAAAATTTTTCACATTCCTCAAAATTTGATTTTGTAAATGCATTTTTATAAATTCGTATATATCCTCCATTATTAATCTTCAATTTTATGCACTCATCATTTTTTTCGATATTAGTAATATCACTATATTGAAATTTAAGTACATTCATATTTGCGTCACTTGTTTCAATATAATCATTAAAAAAAAGAATTTTTCGTTCCCAATTACTTCTTTTAAAAATTCTTTCACGAGCTTTATATTCCTCTGTTACTAGTAATTTATTTCTAACTACACCTCTATAAAAGCTATAAATTGTATATAAAATTAATATACCACCGTACACTATATAATTTGATATTATACAAATAATTGCAAATACGATACTAAATATTGCACAGCAAATCCAAAATATTTTGAAATATTTATTAACTTTATTTTCTTTTGCCCATTTTGCATATAACTCTTTAGTTACATTATATATGTTTTCAATTATTAATTCTTCTTTGTTGTTGACACTTTCGTTCAGAATTTCCATAAACATCCTCCTCAAATATTAGCTACAATCTATTATAACATATCGTTGTCTTTTTGAGTATATTTTTTCGACATTTTTTTAATATTTTTTTATATTTTTTTAAAACATACAATCTTACAGCCATAAGCTATTGTCTATATTTTGAATTCATTAAATTTATCTTGATATTTCCTATCAATTTCATCAAATTTTTTTAAGATTTTATTATATTCTTCTCTACTTACATTTTTATCATCTAATGAATCTACATTTTCTAATTCTTCTTCATCCATTCCCTCTTCTATGTAATATTTTCCTAATTCTAGTTTAATACTTTCATACTCATATTCAGTATAAATTTTATCTTCCATTGTAATACCTAACTTTTCTAATTGACTTATTTCATCTTTTGTAAATTCGCTTATAAGATAAATAATCCTTTTATTATGATAATCATTTTGCCATTCTAAAAAACTCATTTTAAAATTCTTCCTTTCTTGTCTTGCTAATTGGTACGCAACACTAAGTATAAAAAAATATTATATTATTATGTCGTATTTTTCAAATGAGAGGTGGAATAATAATATAATGAAAACCAAAAACTTTAACAACTATCAAAATATTGTTGGTAAAAATATTCAAAAATATAGAATTCAAAAAGGTCTATCTCAAAGAGAATTAGCTAATAAGGTTGCTCTTTTAGGCATTACACTCTATAATTCTGATATTTCACGAATTGAAAATAATACTTTATTTATAAGAGATTATGAACAATACGCAATATGCAAAGTTCTAGGCATTTCTATTGAGCAATTATTCGAAGATAGTGATAATTTTTTTAATTAAGCAAATTTCTTATACATTGTATTAGTAATTTGCTTTTATTTGTTATTTTAGTTGTGTTGTACGCAACAATATTTTACTAATCTGCATAATTTTTTTCAACATCAAAATTTCGAAAAAAATCTGCATTATTTCTTTGTCAAATCATAACTCTGCTTAAGTAATTCTTCTACTAACTCTCTATCACATTTTTCGCTTAAAATTATTGTATTCCAATGCTCTTTATTCATATGATATGCAGGAATAATATAATCATAAGTATTCCTTAATAATTCAGAGTATTCTGGATTTGTTTTAATATTTAAATATTCTTCCCCTCCTACATTCATTAGCAGTGCAAACCATTTATTATTATTTTTATGTTTCATTGTTACTGAAATATTATCATCTGGAAATGGATAATCTTCATAAACTTCTAGAAGTTCTAAACAGTATTTTATAACATCATTTCTATTCATATTTTTATTTTTCCTTTATAATTATTAACAAACATATATACTATTAGTTGTAATTTATTTTAATTTTCTTATAAATTTTGCTAAACTTTTATTACAAAATGTGTTGCATACCTCTTTTCGATATTTTCTTGACCAGATTTTGAAAATCTTAGTTTTACTTTTCCTTTGCCATATTTTTTATAAAATGTAAAACTTTCTTTTAAATCAAGTTCTTTTGAATATTTGTATATTTCTTTTATTATTTCAGATAATTTATTTAAATTTCCTTTACATACTTGTTCTAAATATACTACTTGTCCTTTTCTCCATTTTTCGTAATGTAATTTCTCTAAAATTTCAATATCCATAAAGGTATCTACTACTGTCGCAAATCCTTTTTCTTTTATTTGTTTATCCATCGAATTTCTTATCTTTTTAATTTTTTCTTCTTTCATATATTTTCCTTATCTGCAAATACACCAATTTTTATATTGATTTACAGTATAACATAATTTTATATTGTTTTTCAACCATTAAAAATCAATCAGTTCAGCAAAAAAATAATTTGGGTACCCACCACTACTGATAAGTACCCATTTTCCATCAAAAAAGACAATAGTAATTAAATTCTATCATCTCTATAATTCATAAATATTTGCTTTTAAAATAATTTTCTGTATTTTAGCTTTCTCGTCTAGCGATACTTCCCAAATACTTCCAGAAATAGATCTTTTGTACATTATTTCTTTTTTGGGCTCTCCTAGTAGTTTATTAAGTTTCTTCTGGAGAGACACCTTGTTTGTATATATACTTAAAATATTTTCACTATAAAGTACATTTATTGTTGTTTCCATTTCTGCTTTTATTGGTTCTTTATATATTTTCTTTCCCATAACATCTCCTAACTATGTTTAAATTCTCTGTCTTTAGTAAATGTTATTAAAGATAATTTGATTATTTTATGTTTATAATTGAAAATATATTTTCATATTGATTTCTTAATTTGCTAATATCTCCATTTTTAGAACTGTGGCTCATTATATAATCTATAATTCGTGCCTCATATTGCTTTAAATCATCTTTTGAATAGTCTTTATTCTCAATCATTATTCCTGCTTGTTCGATTAATTTTATTTCATCATTGCTACATTTTTCAATTAAATTCATTTTTTATTCCTCTTTCCTATTCTTTTATTGCAATCATATACTCATTATCTTCCACTACTCTATTTGCATTATCATACACGAATTTAGCTCCTGTAAAATATACTTGATAATTCATATTTTCTAATCTAATCTTAGATAACTCTAATAATTTATCTATCTCCTGTTCTGTTAAATTATACTTTACTCTTAATTCGTAATAAGTATATCTAATATAATTTTCATTTTCTTCAAGTTTGCTATTGATATACTTATCCACAAATCCTAATGTCATATTATCACTTCCAATTTCAAAATCGAACCCATTATAACATAAGAAAATCAAAAAATCTATAATAATTTTTAATTTATCTAGCATCTCTATTTTTACGTGATTTTTTTAATGTTTCTTTATAAAATAAATCTGGTCTTTCTTTTATATTTTCTGTAATTGCCTTATTGTTGTTCAAATTATCTAAATAAACCATATCCATAAAAGTACCATATTTGTGATGTTCTATTGCTTTAAGATAAGTTCTAGGATTATTTGTTCCTACAAAAACTTTATTTGCTCCACAATTTCTTGCTATATTTTTGAAAAAACCATTAAAATTTTCAAAGTTTTGATTAAACATTTTATTTGGAATATCTAGCACCATTCTTATATTATTTTTTGTATCTGTTAATATTGCTATTGAATATTCTTTACTATTTTGTATTTCTTTTAATAATGCAACTAATTCATCACGACTTGATATTTTAATATCATATAAAGTATTTTCTTCTAATTGTTCTTGCATAGTATTGATTATTTCAATTTTTATCCTTTTTTCCTTTGGTCTTATCAATCCTTTTTCGTCTTTTTCAATAATTGAATACCTATCAGTACTACCTAATACGATATGCCCTAAAAAACCTTTAACATTTCTGTCAAAGTTTTGTGTTACTGCCATATCTCTACCTGATGGCTTTGCTGATTCTGTAGGATGATTATGTGCTAAATAATATCCATCTGCATTTAATCTTTGCATTCTATTTCTCATTTTTTCAAAAATCCTTATTGAATCAGATTTTTTTCCTTGAAACACGATTACAGCATTTGGAATTTTACTTGTAAGATATTCTTGTCCAACAATTTTATTATCTTTCATATAAAAAATCCTAAATGTTTCATATCTAGGGTCTCTAAAAATGTTACATATATTTACTAAATCTTGCTTTCCATTAATAACTGACTCGTTCAAATCAACATAGCCCTGATCATTTAATTGTACATTTTCTAATTTGTTATAAATAACTTTTACGTTTTTATCCAATTTTTTGCTCCTTTCCAACAAAAAAAGAAGCTGACTTTTAAAATCAACCTCTTAATTTATTTTTTATTAAATTCCTCATACTAAATTTGTAGTTTATTTAGTGTATAATATTAAAACAATCTGTACATAATCATAATTCTTGTCCTTCATCTCTCAAAACAGCATTATAAAATAACTTAGCACTATTTTCTAAAAATTGATAGTAGTTTTCATTAGCCATAAATTCTACAGTTCTTCTGCTTGGAACTTCTGCTACATGTGTGTATGCATCTATTCTTTCTATTGCTATTTTTGCTTGTGGATACATTTGCTCTAAAACATGTTTCTTTGATTTATGTTCGTTAGATACTAGATTTATATTTTTTAATATAAATTGACGTTGTTCAGAACTAATTGTTTTTTTATCAATACTTTTTAAAAACATTTCTGAAGATATTATATATGGAGTCAATACATTTGTATTTTTCATTAATTCATCGATAGGTTTAAAACAACCTTTTTCATCATAAAAACTTAAAATTTGTTCATTACTAATATACCTATTATCTTTTAATATCTGTGGGTATATTTTCACAATATTATTAAATCTACTAATAAACTGAGGTATATCATAATTTAAAGCTCTGTATTTGTTGTAAGTTATTAAGTTTTCATAATACTTTATATTAACACTATCTATTCCAAATAAATTTATAAAGTTTATTGCATTGTTCACTCCTTTAGTATCTGCATCAATCTCTAAATAAAAATTATCATGTTTTTGATTGTAAAATTCTTTATCAAATAAAATAATAATTTTTTCTATATCATACATTATCCTAGAAAATGACGTTTGTTTTCTTAACTTTTGTGGACACTCAAATTGAAGTCTATGCTCCAATTCATGAAAACATGCGTTAATTAAATATGCAAGACCGTTATCATAAGAATTTGTTGGGTTATTATAATTTTTATGATTTATTTCATCAATAACATTTGAAAATATATAAATTGATTTGCTCTTTGATTGATAAGTTCCTCCTGCACTTTTTGAAATATTATTCAATTTAGGATCCGATGATGCTGTTTCTTCTCTACTTTGATATATTATTCTGTAATCTGTCTGAAATGAACTATTGAATAAATTATATATTTTTTTCACAATATCTTTATAATCATGTTTTCTCATTCATTATTTCCCCCGTTAAATGAATATTTATCGCTATTCTACTTGTATTCAATATTACTTATTATCTGAACATCATAAAAAATATTATTTGTGTCAATTTAATAACCTTAAATCAATTTTTTAGTTTAAAATTATCAACTTTACTCCACTACTATATCACATTTTTGTTTCTTTGTGTAAAAATTCCTAAAATTTTTTAGAAAAAAATATAATAAGTATCCAAGTTCCACTTAAATTTTATTTGCATAAACCACATATCTATAAGGTGTATGCCCTGTATTATCTGATGGATAGCAAGTATAAATCATCAGCTTTTCTTCATTTTTCTGTATTGGTAGTTTATATGTCTCTGTTTCTAATACAATTTGCTCATCATATAGTCTGTAATAAAAATCTCCATAAGATGTTTTAATTTCTATAATATCTCCATTTACAAGTTCTCCTAATCTTGCAAAATTATTCATATAATTATGTTCGCATATTATTATGCTACCGATTTCTCCTGGAAAATACGAGCCACTGTCGTGTCCTACTCCTCTTAAAATTGTTTCATCATCTGCTCCAAAAATAATAGGAGCATTTACTCCTATTTTGCTTATTATTAATGTTGCATATTGTTCTCCATAAGCTGGATGTTCTTTTAAATATACATTGAAAAAAGCTTCTTCATCAACGGCACTTGTAACATTTGTATTTTGCTTTAGTGTTTCTTTTTCTTCTTTAACTTCTTGATTTTCTTGAACTTTTGGTGTTTGTTCTTCTTTCTTTTCTTGTGTTTTCTCTGTATCAGTATCTTTATTTTGAGTATTCTCATTTTCTTTTATTTCTTTTTCCTCAACAACCACATTGTTATTTTCAACTATATTTTCTTCTAATTCATTATTTTCTACATTTTGTTCCGTAATTGTGTTTGAAGTTGTATCTACGGTATCTTTTGGCTTTTGTACTATTTTTACTACTGTTAATATTAAAATTATTATTAAAAATGCTACACTTAAAATTAATTTCTTTTTATTTTTCTTCATCTAAAATATTCCTCTTTTCTTTGTTTTTAAATAAAAAATAGAGGCTCTAACTATAATTTAGCTAGTCCTCTATAAAACTTAATACATAGGTGTTCCATACCCTTGTATTTCTGTACTATTTAGGTCATAATCTCTTTGTTTGCAACTATCATTTGAGTTTCCTTCTACTGTATATACTCTACCATTTTCAACTTTTTCGACTATGCCCACGTGATCTGAATGCCCATCGTGTTTATCCTTCCAATCAAAGAATATAATATCTCCTGGCTTTGGAGTGTATCCTCCATCTTGCCATAAGCCACAAGCTTTAAACCAAGTTACTCCTTCTGATTCACAACTTGCAAATTTTGGAATAAGTCCACTTTCAATATAGCCACATTCATTTGCACAATAACTTACAAAACAAGCACACCATTCTACCCTAGATTGAAATCCATACCAAGACCAATAAGGTTCTCCTCCTACATTTCCTACTTGTGAAAGTGCTACTGCAACAATATCATTACTTCCACTTGAACCATATATAACTGCTGACCACATTTTAAAATATTCTTTTTTTAATAATTCTTCTAATTTCCTATTTTGTGCAGGTGTAAAATCATATAATCTTGCCATTTCATAAGCATCTTTAGTTGTTATATTGATGTGTAATTTTGTGTAAGTTACTGTTTTTGTTACAGTTTTACTTCCTGTTTTGTCCCAGACTTCTATTACTTCTTCGTGAGTTTCTGTTTCTTTTGTAAAATTAACTTCATTCATTGTCCAAAATATTTCTCTAATAGTGTTGATTTTATTATTATCTAAAGTCATAACTTCAACTTTATCGTCGCCACCACTTAATTTTACTGTATATACTGCTAGAACATCTTCCCAATTTGATCTGCCACCTGTTATATCATACTCATCATAAGGATTTTCAAGTTGAATCGAAGTTATTTTATTCATAAATTCTTTATTCAAGTCATTTACGACTCTATTCATTGTTATAGGTTGTGCAACTCCATCAACTATAATAGAACTTCCTATATTTTCACTTGAAAAAAATATGCCAAAAATAGAACTACATAGCATAGCAATTAAACAAATTACAATAACTATTATAGCAACAACCCAACCACCTGCAATTAATGCTGAAATCAAAGCTTTTGTTCCTGCAATTATTGCTTTTGCTGATGAAACGGTTGATTTAATTGCTACTTTAATTCCTTTTGATGCTTTTTGGGCTGTTTCTTTTGCGGTTTGTATTGCTCTTTTACTTGCTTTCGCCATTCTTTTTGCATTTTTACTAACTGTTTTTGAAGTTTTAATTGCATTTTTACTTGTATTTTCTGCCGTTTTTATTACTTTCTTGCTTGTGTCTTCTGTAGTCTTAATTATATTTGGATTTCTCCCTTTAGCTAATTTAATTGTATTTGAATTTATAGTGCCTTTTATATTAATTGCATTTTCTTTTACAGCATCTGCCTTTATATTTATAGCATTTTCATTAACAATTGTATTTCTACCTTTTATCATATTTCTTGCCACTTTTTGTGCGTGATTTCTTTTTTGAATATAATGTATTTTTTGTTCTGCAACCTTTATATTATCTTTTGTTTTTGTAAAATTCTCTTTTCCATAATTATTTGCTTGATTTAGCTTTTTAATAGTGTAAGGTGTATTTTTTATTTGATTAGATACTTTATTTACAGCATAAGTTGTTCCAGAAGTATTTTCTTCTTGTTCTGCACTTTCTCTTACTTTTTCTTTTGCTTCAGATACTCTATTTTTTATTTTTTGTGTACCTACAACTGCTTTATTTATAGTTTTTATTGTACCTTTTTTTATTTCTTTAACTTTTATATCTACCAAAAAATTTTCCACCTCCTGCTACTTTATTTTTCTTGCCATTACAACTAATCTTCCATTTTTGTTGCTATATTCACAAGTAGAAAGTGTTAGAATTTCATCTCCGTATTCTGCTTTTATTCCTGTATCATATAGAGATAATTGTTTTACTTTATCAATAAAATCTTCATATTCTTCTTTATTGTTGAAATTTATATAATTATAATATTTGAACCCATTTGAGCTATAAGCAACAGTCTTAAATACTGCAAATATTTCATATTCTGTTTTTACAGTTTCATCTCTATCGAGTGTATAAAAATCTATAATCTTATTTTTCTCGTAAAAAGATTTTGACTTATAATCTTCTAAACTGCCAAACATTTTACGATTTCTCATATGATGACCATAGATTATTAAATTATCGCTAACATTTACATTACACCCCTCTGCTAAAAATGGAGTTCCATAACTCGAATAATTTTTATAAAAATCTTTTCTCAAATAATAGTTTTTTACTTTTGACTTTACCACTGGATAATTGATATTTGTGTTTTCTATCTTAATCCACCCAATTAAGTCATTATTCATTTCATACAAGCTATAAAGATTTATTTCAGAATCGTTCTCATTTTTTTGCGTTGTTTCTTCTACAACTTCTATTAATTCTTCAAAAGTTTGGTCTTGTTCTTTGTTTTTTTTAAATTCCTTATAAATAAAATAACTACTAATAAGCAAATTGCCTACTAGTAGTAAAATCAAAAAAATATACAGAGTTTTCTTTATCATAACTTTGACTCCTTATCGTTAGTTGTAAAATTATTCGAAACCTCCGATAATTTGGTCGTCATTAGCTTATATAACTCTGTATTTTTTGGAAATCTATTTACAAATGGTATTAGCGAACTTCCTATTTTTATTAAACCTTCTCCTGCATTTACATTAGTAATATAACTCATTTGCAGATCTGATATATTTAATAATTTTGCAAGTTCCAATCTATCTGTACTTGCTTGATTTAACATTACAATTAACTCGCTATTTGCAAGCATTGTTCTTGCTGTATGGCTTTGGAGCATATCCTCCACATTTTGTGTTATTCCTGTGCAATATGCCCCATATTTACGAACTCTTTTCCAAAGTGTAAATAAAAAGTTTGCTGAATACTCGTGTTGGAACAATAAATAAATTTCGTCAATAAAAATAAAGGTATTTCTACCTTTTGCTCTATTTCTTGTTATTCTATTTAATATTGAATCTAAAACAGCTAACATTCCTATTGGTAGTAATTGTTTGCCCAAGTCTAAAATATCATAGCAAATTAGTCTATTATTTGTATCAACATTAGTTTCTTTTGCAAATGTATTTAAACTACCATTTACAAATAATTCTATTGCTAATGCTATATCTTTTGCCTCAGGTTCACTTTGTTTTAATAGCTCATCATAAAAATCTTTTAATGTTGGTGGCGTTCCTTGATAGTTTCCCTGTAAATAAAATCTATAAACACTTGCTGTACATCTATCAATTATAGATTTTTGTTTTGCTCCTAAATTACCACTGCCTATTAATTGCTCACAAAGTGATAATATAAATTCAGATTTTAAGATTACTGGATTTGCTCCATCTCCGTATTCGCTATTCATATCCATTGCATTTATATGATTTGGACTTGTTGCTGATATTTTAATAACTTCTCCACCAAGAGCTTGAACAAGATGCCCATATTCAGCCTCAGGATCTACTAAAACTATATCTGCATTTTTATCTCTAAGCATTGTAGTTACTATTTCTTCTTTTGCTGTAAATGATTTACCACTACCAGATACACCTAAAATAAAGCTATTACCATTTAATAGTTTCTTTCTATCTGCAATAATCATATTTTTAGAGATTACATTTTGCCCATAATAAATACCATTGTTGTGTCTAATCTCTTGTACTCTAAATGGCATAAATACTGCTAAACTTTCTGTGGTTAAAGTTCTTAAAGTATCTATTTTTCTTACACCAAAAGGCATTGCTGTATTTAATCCATCTAATTGTTGAAATTTTAGTATTGCAAATTGACATAAATGTTTTCTAGCTGTTGTTAAAAGTGCCTCTGTATCATTATCTAGTTGTTCTTTTGTTTCTGCTGTGTGTACCATTGTTAGAACTGACAAAAACATTCTTTGGTCTCGAACGACTAAATCATCTAAAAACTCTTTGCTTTGCTCTCTTTGAATTTCCATATCATATGGAATTATAGCTGAAAAATTGTTATTTGCATTTTGTCGCCTCTGCCAATTCGTTATATTGGTTTCTATGCCTAATCGCCTATTTTCTGCCTCCTTTACCGCCTCGTCCATAGGAACAGGTATAACATCAATACTCATCATCATATTTCTATTTATATCTGTTAATTCTGCAATCATACTATCTTTTATATAACTTGCATATTCTTTTAAAAATATTACTCTACCAAATCTATCGCCTAATTTAAAATAATCACTTTCAAACTCCATTGTATCTGGACACATAAAATCTTTAAAACTATGCCCTTTTCTCATATTGTCTAACATATCAAAGTTAAAATATGTTTCTTCTCCTACTCTATAAAAATCGTGGAATATTCTTAACCTTTCTACTGTATCTAATTCTATACAAATTGAACCTAATTCTTTAAAATGATTACTTAATTCAACTCCAACTCTTGAAAAATAATTTCTTGCCTCTTCAATGCTCTTTTTATCAACAGAAATTGTGATATATTTTTCTTGTATAATTCCGTTACTTCCACTTACTTTACTTAAAAGCATTTTATTATATTCTTTTCGGTATTCATCTAAATTGTCATTTTCCATTGGTAGCATAATAGTTTTTTCAAAATCTATTTTATTTAATCTTCTATTTGCAATAGTAATTTTTGTAGTTGCACCTGTATCAAAAGAATTTAATAGTTCTGAATATTCTAAAAACATTGCCTCTTTATCATCACTACTTGCAACTGCATAATTAATATCTGTAAATTTATAGCATTTTGAATATTTACTTTTTCCTACTAAAAAGATGCCATCTTCCCATATTGTTTTTATGGGAATGGCATCTTGAACACCTTTAGGGACTACAAACTTTTCCTTGTCTTGCTTAAATATTTTGTTTAAAGTCTTTATCAATTATTATCTCCTCCTTTTCAATTTTCTTATTTTTCTTGTTTTTCTTGCTCTTTTTAATCTCATTTAGTTTTTCTGTTTCAATATTTTTAAGCATTTGCTCATAAATATTTGTTGGTCTAAACATTAATTTTTTCGGCATTAGAATTTCTGATTTTATCCAAGCATATATAAATTTTTCTGCTGTCATTCCGTTATAAGTGATAAAACCTAAAACAGCAAAGGGTACTGCTCCTAAAATACATACCCAACTTAAAGTTTCTATGCCAAAATATGGTCTTAAAACAAAATATAAAATCACTGCAACTGCACAAGCACCACAAGAAAATAAAAACTGCCTTAAAGACAGTCCAAAAAATATACTTTCTGTATATTCTCTAATTTCTCTATTTATTTTTACTTCCATATCAACCTACCTTTCCTATAATCCCATCATTTCTCGAACTACACGATCACTTGCTTTTACTGTTCCTACAAGCACAAGCATATTAAATATTAGCTCTCCTATATATTTCCATACCATTGTTACTGGCACTGCATTTGTATCTACCATTGGTGGACTTGAGGCAAATAATGAAAATATTACACAGGCAAGCATTATTATTGCTCCCTCTAAACAAACTGCTGAATAACTTTTTATAAAACTTTTTCCTACTTGTTGGCTCGGCTCTCCTGCGAATGTCGCAAGAGGAATTGGTGCAATAGCTGTATATAAATATAATTTAAAAAATCTTCCATAAACAGTTAAAATCATTACAAAGGATAGCACCATAATGAATAATCCGCCAATAATCGTTATTGCCCATAATGGTATGCTTTCAAAAAAGTTACAAGATTCAACTGCTGATATAAGCTCATTTGGCAGAGCTGTAGTTGTAGCTCCACCAAATCCGGCTGAATTCATTATTGTTTCTATCAAGCCTTGAACTATTTTGAATAATGCCATTAATAATTCTAATCCATAAGTTACTAAACCTTTTGCAATTGCAAATCTAATAAAAAGTTTTAATGCGTGTTCTGGCTTTTTTACTTCGGCAAAACTTCCACAAGTTTTCATTACTCCTACTACAAAAAATAGTACCAGTAAAGCTAGTGCAATTGCTTGTATTCCTCCGTGTATATTTACAATTACATTCCAAATTTGTCCGCCTCTAAACTCTGTTGGAGATTGTGTAACAAGTGTCCATATTTCACTTAATTTTCCATTCCAAGTATCTATAGCATTTTGTAAATTTCCAACTACCCAGTTTGACAATTACTTCCACCTCCTAACTTTGAGAATATTTTACATACATATTTTGTATTGTTTTTCTTGATTTTGCTGTTTCTTTATCTTTTAACTCTGGATATTTTTCTTGTACTTTTCTTCTGCATTTTGTAAAACTTTATATTGCCAGGGTGGATCTGCATATATGATTTGATATAACTTTTTTCTTTTAAATATTATCCCCCTGTAATTAAAGTCAAAATCTCTTTTGCAAAAGTAATTACAACACCACCTGCAAGTGTCATAAAACCATTTGCTCTTTGTGATGGATCGTGAGATTTTAAAGACATACCAACTTGTACTACACCCAATCCTAAAATAATCATACCTACTGCTCTAATTAAACCAAATATAAAATTTGATAGATTATTTATTACAGTTAGTGGATCATCTGTTCCAAATACTTGCATTTGCCCAGCAATATTAAGAGCTACAAAATATCCTACAATTAATGCTACTCTTTTTAATATCATTTTTGATTTCTTATTTTTTAAATTTTCATTTTTATTCATTTTTTCTTAATCCTCCTTAAAATTCTCCTTTTAAAATTAATTCTTCTACTTCCTCTTCTGTTAATAATTCATAATTTTGCATATTTTCTTTTATTTCCTCTATATCTTGAATATCGTAAATCTCATCAATATTATTAATATCTTCATTTATGGCAATTGTTGCTATACTTCGTTCTGTTCCTCCGTGAATATAAGCTTTTGCTTTTCCATCTGTTGTATATTGGGCATTTGGGTGTTTTAAAATATCATATTTTAAATCCATTATTGGTCTTTCTCCACGAATAAATAAAAGTGCATACTTGTTATCAAGTAATCGCACCTCATCTGGAGTCAAAAGCTCTCTACCACCTATTTGGTAATTTGTAGAATAATTACCGCTTCTACCAGAACTTTTCCCATAAGTGTTCATATCAATAGTTTCTTTTCCTAAAAGCTCACTTACATACTTATGGGTACTTTGTTCATTTCCACCGTAAATATAAAAATTCATCACAGTTTCCGAACAATTGACTCCCATTGTTTCTCAAATAATGCTTTTAATTGTGCTAAATTTTGCAATATTATACTTACAGAAACAGAACGGGAACGCATTACACTTAATATCTTGTCAAAGTCGTTTGGCAGGCTGACATTGGCAAATTCATCTAACACAAAATGTACATGAACTGGCAAACTTCCTCCATATTTATGGTCTGCAATAAAAAACAACTGTTGAAATAATTGTGTATATAAAATACTTACAAGAAAATTAAAAGATGTATCATTATCTGGAATTAGTGCAAATAATGCTACTTTCTTTTCTCCTAAACTTGGCAAATCTAATTCATCTCTTATTACTAAACTTGATAAACTCTCTAAATTGAATTTTTCTAGTCTTGATGCTAATGTTATTTGAATAGATTTCAAAGTTTTAGCTGAACCAGAACGATATGCTCTATAATATTTTAGTGCTATATGATATGGATTTCTAAATTCTAGCCTATTAAACAAAATATCTAATGTGCTAGGTGTTCCGTCATCTTCTTCTTTAACATCTCCTGCTCGTAGCATTTCCATTACCATTGGAAAATTCTGTTCTTCTTCTGGTGCCTCATATTTCAAGTAAAATATCAATGCCAAAAGTAGCATACTTGCTGCCGTATCCCAGAAAGGGTCCGAACTCTGTGAGCCCTTTGGTGTTGTAGCTTTAAAAAGATTTGTTACTAATTTTTGAACATCATTATCATCTTTTAAATATACAAACGGATTATAACAATGTGATTTTTCCATATTTATTAGGTCAAGAACTTTTATCTCATATCCTTTTTTCTCTAACAAATTTCCCGTATCTTTTAAAAGCTCTCCGTTTTGGATCTAGGCAAACAAAAGAACAATTACATTGCATAATATTAGGTTTTGCATAAAATCTTGTTTTTCCGCTACCTGAGCCACCGCATACTAATACATTTAAGTTTCTTCTATGCTTTTTTCCGTCTAATCCTATTGCAACATTTTGTGTTAGTAATTTATTTTCATTTGCTGGAAATTGCTTATATTTTTTATTTATCACTTTTGCATTTCCCCATTTTGCCGAACCGTGTTCTTCTTTTCTTCTATAATTCCTTTTTGTAGATTCATAAATTGAAATTCCTACTCCATAAATAAGCACAAAAAAAAGGCTAACTCTTATGCTGTTAGCACAAAATATTAGCCTCATTGGATTTTCCATTGCTTTTGGAAATTCTTTTATTATTTCAATTAAGCCTCCATCTACATATGGTGCAATTAATACTGCAATCCATATTACTGGAATTATACCTAAAATATATAATATCTTATTTGTTGCTGAATCATCTCTCATATACAAATTCCTCATCTAGCATTTTCTTTGCTTTTTCTTTCTCTTGTTAATTTTTGAATAAAAGCACCCATACGAGTATATGCTCCTATGCTATTCCAGTTTGCCATATCTCTTAATTGAGTCGATTTAGGCATTTGTGCTGTTACAAGTAAAGCATTTCCTACAGAATAGTTATCAAATTTACTTTGACTATCCAAATATTTCTTAAATTCTTCTCCACTTGTTACAATTTTTTCTGCTGTTTTATCAATAAGCTCATAGATTTGACTCTTTTCGTTTCTTTTAAATTCTGCATATTCTTCTTTGCTATATTGCCTATTTTTCACAGAATCTTCTTTTGTTATATCTTCATAACCATTAAATACTGTATCAATTTCATTCATTTATTTTATCTTTTCCTTTCATTATTTAATATTGGCTCATTACCTATTATTTTATTTCATTTAATTGAATTGTATTTTGTATATTCAATCCTTTTTCTTTTTGTAATTTTTTCAATTCTTCCTCAAGTCTTTTTTCTTCTTTAATTTCTTCTAATTCTTTTCTAACTGATTTTTTCTCTGGTGGCTTAGTAGCTCCCTCTAATTTGTTTTTGTTCATTGATGAATTCTCTAACTGAAGGCTTTTTTTCGTTTCTTGCTCTTCCAGGAGGAGTGAATTTTCTTCTTTCTTTATAGGTTTACTAAAAATATCATCAATTAAGCTATCTTCAATATCTTTTTCTTCTACATCTAAATCTGGCGCATTTTCTCCTAAATCATCTGTTTTAGTATATTTTTCCATATCTTTCTCAATTGTAGTTTCAATAGTAGCTTTATCAACAGTATCAAGTTTAAATCTTTCAATAATACGATTAACTTTAGGTGCATCATCAGCTCGTACCATAATATCTACCATTTTGTCTATATCTTGATATCTCTTATTATCTAATACGCAATATAAAACCCCATAGCTTTTTGCCTCAGTAGCAAATACTTCCATATCCTTTCTTTTCACAGAAAATATCTTTATTTCTTTTTCTGACTTAAGCATAGTTTTAAGTCTGGCTTTACCTTTTTTGCTACTGGTATCTTTAGATGCAACATATAATGCTGTTGCAATATTTTTTATTGCTGTTCCTGATATTTTTAGTACAAATTCTGTTTCATCAATATATAGTCTCATCAGCTGTTCTGCTGAATCACTTGATATACTCATATTATTTATCTGCCTCCTTTTCTTTTTCATTTTTCTTAATTTGATTATCTTTTGGCTCTTGCAATTTTTCTTTTATCTCTGTTATTCTTTGCTCAATATCTGAAATTAACTGATTTTGATGATTTATCTTGGCTATTTGTTCTTTGATATTTTTTAATTCTTCATCAATTTTTTGTATTTCTTCTTGAGATTTTACTTTTCGTTTCTTTTTGTATAAGCTATCTCTTTTGCACTTTAAATTTCTTCTTTCTTCAATAGATGATGACTTAAAAGAAAAAAGCTCTTGATCAGTTTGAATATTTTTACTGCTCAAGAACCTTACTTCTTCTGAAATTTTGTCCATCTTTTTTATCTCTTCTCTTAATTCTTTGGACATTCTCTTTTTCTTCTTTGGATAAACTTTTAACAAATAGCAATAATGAAAATATAAAGCTCTAATTCCAGTTATTTTCTTTTTATTTTTTAATTTAGATTTATTCCTAGAACTATATTTATATTTTCCACTTAATGTTCTAACTTCTGGAAAAGGAACTCTTACATTTTCTGTTTCAAATATCCTTTCATTAATTCTTTGCCAAGAATATTCTTCGCCAAAAGCTCTTTCTATTCTTGTATTTCTTTTTCTATCAAATCTCCTTATACTTATTTTCCCTGCACGATTTTCAACTACATAATCCATCTTTTTCATAATATCTACAAAGTCAATATACGAATATGCCTGTTCTATTGCATAATCAATGTCGCTTTTTATTTCATTATAATAATTAGATTTTTGTATTTGTTCTTCATAATATTTTGTATAATCAATATTGTGTTTGCCACATGTCTTTTCTTCTATAACACTTAAATTATATTCTCTACATATACTATCAGAAGTTGCTCTTAATAAAGCATATGTGTGCCTATTATTGTAATACTTTTTTCCATCTTCAAATGAAACAGAATTCAAGCAGAAATGATTGTGCAAATGATTTGTATTTAAATGTGTTGTAACAATTACTTCAAATCTATCTCCCCACATTTCTTCAGCAAGTTTAACTCCTATCTCATGAGCTATCTCTGGCGTTACCTCTCCCTCTGCAAAAGATTGGAATGCGTGAAAGCCTAAAATCCCATCCATTTTATGAAATCTTTTTTTAGTTCTCATCATATCTTGATATGGATTTTCTTTAGAACAATTTAATGTTGTAACATATAAATGTTCTTCCGTTTTATAACTAGCTTTAACATATTCAACAACATTATGAAGTTCACTATATGATTCTTTACTTGTTTTAGATGGATTTGTAGTATAATCAATAACGTGATCTAATCTCTTTTTTATTCCCCATATACTTGTAGTTGCCATTAGCTTATATCCATAAATTCTTTTTCAAATTTCTCTATAAAATCCTTAACTTTTTTAGTTGTTTTTTCATAGTATGGAACATCAATAAAATCTAGTGTATTTGCTTTTCTTGCTATCTGATTTAGGTTAGTTGCAATACCTCTTAATTGGTTTAACATTTCGAAAATTTCTCTTGTTGGTTGCTCCTTTGGTTTGTATCCATTAATAAAACTTCTTATATAGGAACTTTGTGATAATCCCGCCTTTGTTGCGTTGGATTTTAATCGTTTTAGCTCGTCATCATTAAGCCATAACATCCAACCTATATCTCGTTTTCTCATCTAAATTATCATCTCTTTTCTTTTAATTTTTTAAACGGGGATTGGGGTGTCCCCATAGGTTTGAATTTGGCGTATATACAAATTCATTGCTTGCTAGGACATAAATTTTTATAGCATAGCCTAAAATCAGTATGATTTTCTATTAAATTTTTTCAATTTTTTTATAAATTTGTAATTAATTTCAAATTATTTTTTAATATATTTCTGTTTCAAAACAATCATCAATTATATCGTAAATCTGATTTATATTTTCATCTAATTTTTCTAAAGTTTCAATTAATTCTTGCTTGCCATTTTCTATATTTGAAAGCATTTCCATACATTTTTCTAATTCAATTTCTGTTTCGTTTTCAAATAATTCTGCATCATCTTCTTCATCATCTTCTTCATCAAAATCTATATCGCTTTCTAGAACTTTTTCTCCATTTTTTTCTAATATTTTTGTTTCAATTGCATCTAAGTCTTGAATTCCTAAATCTAACAGATTTGATTTTAAAAAAATATTTTTTATATAATCAAATGCCTCCTCTTCTGTTTCTGCATTTACAGCAACTTCTTTACTAAATATTTCTTTAATTTTAATTTTGTATTTATTCATATATTTTTTAATCTCCTTCTAATTTTTTTATAAAACTCTTTCTACTTTTTTATTTTTTTCTTTTGTATTTTTACAAAAATTTTTTAATCCTAACATTAAACAAAGATAATCATTACAATCTTTTCCTTGAGGAGTTGGGCTATCAATTACTTTATAATTTTTAGATAGAATTTGTTTTAAATTTTCACTTGCAAATCTCCCAACTTCATCATTATCAAGATGTAAATGAATTTCATTTATGTTTGGATTTTGTTTTAAATATTTTTCTAAAACTGTTGGAATTTTTAAATTATTTTTGTTTTGAGTTGATTTAAAAACACCTGCTAAAGAAAGCAAATTTTCTTTATGAAAATCTAAATTTTTTAGTTTCATAAGTGTTGCATAAGATAATAAATCTATGCTACTTTCAAATAGATGTAATCTGTTACTTTTTGTTACAGAATTTAATCTGAAAGTATAATTTTTATTGCTCCCTTTTGCCTCTTTCATAAATCTATTTTCATTTGTTCCTCTAACAAAAGCATATCTTGCTTTTTTGTTTTCATCGTAACCTACAAAAACAACATTATGATAATTTTTTTCTTCGTAAATTAGATTATTTTTTATACATTCATCAATAATTTCAGAATCAATTCCTCTTTTAATTAAATAAGCTTTTGCTCTACAAAAGTTATCTGCTTTTTCTGGTAAAACTAATTCATTTTTAATTTTGTTTTGCTCTGCATTTTGATAGACAAATGGTCTTTGAATTGTAGTTTTATCAATAATTAGATTCACTGCATTTATGAATGAATATCCTTTAACTTTCATCAAATAATCTATTGCATTTTTTCCACCAATCCCTCTTGAAAACCAGTTCCATAAGCCATTACTAATTCGCATACTATCGTGTGTTTTTGTAGTATAAGTTCCGTTTCCAACACTAACTAATTCATCTGGTTCATAATTTTGTAGGTAAGTTAATGCATCAATTTTTTTAGCCTCTGCAACTATTTCTGGTGGCACATAAGATATAAAAATCAACCTCCTTCCCTTTAAATTTTGGCAAAAAAATAGACAGAAACTTTTTACATTTCTGCCTTTTGTTAAAATAATTATAAAAAATATTTTTATCTTTTTTAGATATTAATCATATCCATATTTTCAAGAAAAATATAATTTTCTTTCATACCTAATTTAAAAATTTCTTTTTCTTCTATGACATCAATTTGATTTCCTATTAACAATATTTTTTTTAAAACATTTAATTCTTCAATGTTTAATTCTTCTATTTCATCACTTTCTAAAAACAACCTCACTTTAGGATACTTTGATTTTAGATTTGATATTTTATTTTCTAAATCTTTGTATTCTTCAAGATTTTCCCATTTTATAGTTCTATTTCTATCAATATAATCAATAAAATCATCAGAATACTCATCTAAAAAACTTTTTTCAATTTTTTCTTCCAATTGAATGCACCCCTTATTTTTATTTATATTAATTTTACTTTTTTTAATCTATTTCTGAATAATACTTACAATTTCTTTCATTCCTAATTTATAAATTTCTTTTTCTTCCAAATTTCTAATTTCCATTTGTAAATCAATAACATTTTGTATTTTTTCTTGTTCCTCTGCATTAATTGGTTCTACTATTTCTTTTTCAAAAAATGCTCTAACTTTAGGATTTTCTTCTTTTATTTTTTCAACCTCTTTTATTAATTTCTGATATTCTTTCGTCTTTTCAAGAATTTTAAAACATTCTATATTTGTGTATTCTTTCAAGCAATTATGCTTATAATTCAAAAAAGTATTTTCATCATATGGTAAATTAATTACTTTGTTTTGTAATGAATAGGCATCATATAAACCTAACTTGTAATACTCCTTAATCCAATATTCTATTTCTATTACATGAGCATCATCAAATAGATCAAATAAATGTATTATTTCATCACTTTCATAACTATATTTTTTTATTACTTCATTCAATTCCTCCTGTTTTTCTCTTGTTCCATTTTTCTTTAATTCTTTTTCGTGTTCTTGTGCAAATCTGTCTTCAAACTCCTCACTTCTTGCTTTAAATAGTTCATCAATGATTTCATCACTAAATTTTTTCATATCCATTTTTAATTACCTCCCTTTGCGGCAATTTTATAATTTAAATACAAAAAATAAAAATGTGTAAATTATTACATTTTTAATAATTTGCACATTTGACTTGTTTTTAATGGATTTTACATTTATAATTCAATTCCATTTTTAATGCCTAACTTAAATATTTCCTCATTTTCTATGTTTGAGATTTCTGATTGTATCGTACTTATTTCAAGTAATTTTTCTACTTCTTCTTTACTTAATTCTTCTATTTCTTCATCTTCAATAAAAGCTCTTAATTTTGGATTTTTTTTCATTATCTCTTGAATTAATTTCGTCTTTTCCTTATAATCAGCTCTTTTTCTAGCTTTACTCATTGCATTATCTTCAATATATTCTATAAGTCTTTCTCTTTCAAAAAAGCTTTTCATATTATTTATTTCACTCCTTTCACACAAAGCTTTTAATACTTGATTTTCTAGTACTTCTTCCATTTTTATCTAACCTCCTTGCTACAATTTTGTCGGTATTTTAATACTACACTTATCAAAAGTCAACTGTGCGCCGTTAATATTATTTTTATATTTTTGCTATACTACCATTTAAGGAGGAAGAAAGTATGGACTTGCAACAAGCAGTTAAATTAAGATTATTAAAACTCTGCAAAGAGAGAAATATTACAATTAATAAACTATCAACTTTATCTGGAATAACACAATCAACAGTTAATGGTCTAATTAATGGCACCAGTCAAAATCCAAAATTACTTACCATTGTTCGTCTATGCTATGGTTTAGATATGCCATTAAAAGATTTCTTCGATGATGAAGTTTTTATTGATATAGATGATGAATAAATTTGACTACGAAAAAAGACTAACCTAGTTAGCCTTTTTTCTAATATTTCTGTTCATTTTTTTCAAATTTTATTTCTAAATCAGTGTTGACAATCTACTATAATCTTTTCGTAAATTTCTCATTTATAATCTTACTTATTTTTGCAATTCTAAAAACCAAAATTCCTCCTCCAATAATTATTAAGATAATTGCAAAAATTTTATCTTCGCCAATAAGTTGTAGTCCTAAAATAAGAAAAGGAATTCCTATAGCAAAGCAAATTAAGTTTACAAAAATATTATAAGTTAACTTTAAATTTTTTGTAATTTTATCATTTTCTACATCATAATCATTATATTCTTCTTTCTCTGGTTCAAGAAGGTGCTTTATTAAAACATAATCTTTTTGCGAAATGTATATGCAAACTATTAAATCATATTGTGGTATTCTTCCTCTTGTAGTCCATCTATCATTTGCAATAATTTTATATTCTATTTTATATTCTTTTAATATATCTAAAACTAATTTACATTCCACAAATTCAGATATATTATCATTGTTAATCTGAAAATTTGGATTTTTGTCTAATTCTTTTTTTACTCTACTAAATGCTTCATCATTTATAGGTGATTCAAATATTTTTACATCAAAATTTTTCATAAACTTTATCCCTTCATATATTTCTATAAATTATAATTTTGCATAAATAAAGAACATTTTAATCTGTTAAGAATACACTTACAAGAGTATTTTCTTTATTAAAGTATACATTTGAATTACTATTATACTTATTTGTAATATATGCTTTAAGTCTTCCCTTGTATTCATTTGTATCTTCTATTGTATTTGAAACTTTAAAATCAAAACTTATCACTTTGTATAAATTAATATCAGTTTTTAATTCTTCTAAAGTTGGTATTTTTCCATAATCTTCTGGAATACTCAATATAATTGTGCTATCTTTTACCTCATATATATTTGTATCAAATTCATCTCGTAATTCATTTAAAAGATTTTTCCCCAATTCTTCTTTTGGTTCCATATCTTCCATTATTTTATAAACATCATAACCATCTTGACTAGGAAAATAGTAACTTTCAATAAAATAATCACTGATTACTTTGTAATCATTTGGAATTAGACCATCAATAGTAACCCATGAACTAGGCACAATGTCACTTTTATAATCTACCCAATATCCTTTAGGATTGGAATAATCAAATACATAAGCCATATTATATTCATATCTAATATCAGTAACTTTATATTTATGTTCGCCATATTTCTTTGTTAAGTAACTTTCAACATATTTTTTAATTTCTATTTTTTCTTTTATACTTACACTTGGTCCGCTTAAAATTCTATATCCTAAATAACCTACTAATGATAATATTATAATAATTATTATTATTATTATTTTTCTTAATGTTTTTTTCATCTTATACTCCATCCTTTACAAAAATACTAATTTTCTTTATCTAACTTACTTGCAACATTAATAATATTCTGGATAAATTATTAACTTATAAAGGATTATATCACTGATACATTTTTTTACAACTACCTCTCATAATCTTTATCCTTATTTTTCTCAACTTCCTCATCTTCATTTGACCTATCCAACACCTGTTTTTCCTTTTCATTAATATTGAGTGAAATATTCAATTTATCTAATTCTTTCATTTTTTCTTTTAGCTCGTCCTCCTTAAAAAATGGCTTTTGAACTTCTATTTTAGCAACTTCTAGTTGTTTCTTTATATCTTCAATTTCTGCTTTATCGTCATTTATATAGGAATCAAAATCACTTAAACTATTATCAATTCTTCTAATATTTCCAAATACATCACTACCTAAATGAATTTCTCTACTTGTTTTGTTTTTTATATTAAGTGTAAATTCTCTTGATACAGAATCAAAACCTAATTCTAATTTAAATCCTCTATATTCTCCTAAATCTTCTTTATCCTTACTTTGTTTTTCTGAGCAAGCCTTTAATAAAGCTTTTCCTGCTTGTTCTTTATCTGAATATTTTATACCTTTAATTGTCATTGGAGCAAATCCTTCTGCATTTGTAATTGTATTCTCTTCTAAATGCTTTTTATCAAAATCATAAGCTTGTATTATTTCTTCTAGTTCTTTTATTCTTTGAGGATACATCTTTGTTATCTTGCTTTCTAAATCATATATTTGGCTTAAATGATTTTGTTTTAGAATTTTCAATTTTGCAACTTCTGCATCTAGTTCTGTTTTTCTTAAAATATCCTTATTTCCAGTTGCAAGAGCTTTTATTTCTCCATAAGAAAGAGCTTTTTCATCTACATCTTCCATTGTACGAACTGGAGTCTTTGAGGTCATTATTTGTGAAATGAATTTCTGCTTTGTCTCGACTCCCTGAAACATATAGGCATCAAAAGTTTTCTCTGTTACATAAGTGTATATATAAACTTTTTTATTTTGATTTCCTTGACGAATTCCACGTCCGTTGCGTTGCACAAGGTCAGCTGGTCTCCAGGGGCAGTCAAGGTGATGGAGAGCAATTATTTTATCTTGGCAGTTTGTTCCGTGCTCCGCATTTTGCTTGTACTTCCTATTAAAACTCTTACATCTCCTTTTCTTACTTTGCTAAAAAGTTCTTTCTTTTTAACTTCATTATCTGCATCGTGTATAAATGCTATTTCATTCTCTGGTATTCCTTTGGCTATTAATTTTCTTTTTAGGTCAGTATAAACATCTGTAAAAATTCTCTCTTTTAATTGCCATTTGCCGTCTATTTGCTCCATTTCATAAGGATTATCTTCTGCTCCTAAACTTCGTGGAGTTGATAAATCACAAAAAACAAGCTGAGTTAATTTCTCTTGCTTGTTTTCTTCCCATATTTCATAAATATTTTTTGCTGCAACATTTACTTTGCTATCTTCAAAGTCTCCTAGATTTTCGTTCAATAATCTCTGGTCTAATGCTAATTTTCTCCCTTCATTAGTTATTTTTAACATATTATCTGTTTTAGGATCAACAGTTCCATTTCTTATTTCTTCTGCTCTTTCTCCTAAACCTTTAACCATTTCTTGTTGTATTTCACTCGGCTTTACAAATACATTTTTTGTTACAACTTCTGGGGTTGGTAAATTTAATGTATCTGCTGTTTGAATATCTGCTACTTCTTTAAATAGTGCCATTAGCTCTGGTAGGTTATGAAATCTTGCAAACCTTGTTCTTGCTCTAAATCCTGTTCCGCTCAGGTGAAAGTTCTACCGCAGTAATTGTTTCTCCAAAAATACTTGCCCAGTTATCGAAATTTTGTAATCCTGCTTTTCTTAAATCCTCATATTGCAAATATCTTTGCATTGTGTATAATTCCACCATTGAATTGCTTACTGGTGTTCCTGTTGCAAATACTATTCCTTTTCCAGTTGTCATTTCATCAAGATAGCGACATTTCATAAATAAATCACTACTTTTTTGTGCCTCTGTTTGAGCAATCCCGCTTACATTGTGCATTTTGGTATATAAAAATAAGTTTTTGTATGCGTGTGCTTCATCTACAAACAGCTTATCTACACCTAATTGCTCAAATGTTATTACATCATCTTTTCTAGTATTGTTATTTAATTTTTCAAGTTTAATTTCTAATTGTTTTCTCGCTTTTTCCATTTGCTTAACTGTAAAATTTTCTGCTTTATCTCTTTTTGCATCTTCAATTGATTGTAACACTTGATTAATTTGCTCTTGAATAAGATACCTTTGTCTTTCTATTGACATTGGTATTTTCTCGAATTGCGAATGCCCGATGATAACTGCATCAAAATCGCCTGTTGCTATTCTTGATACAAACTTTTTTCTATTAGCTGTTGCAAAATCTTTTTTTGTTGCAACCATAATATTTGCTGATGGATATAACCCGCAAAAATTCACTTGCAAATTGCTCTACAATGTGATTTGGCACAACAAAAAGCGACTTGTTACATAATCCAAGTCGTTTACTTTCCATAGCTCCTGCTACCATTTCAAATGTTTTTCCTGCACCTACTTCGTGTGCTAAAAGTGTATTTTTTCCATACAAAATGTGAGCAATGGCATTTTGCTGATGAATCCTTAATTTTATTTCTGGGTTCATACCAACAAAATTCAAATGGCTACCATCATATTCTCTAGGTCGAATACTATTAAATCTATCGTTGTATAATCTTACTAGACTTTCTCGTCTTTCTTGGTCTTTCCATACCCAGTCTTGAAATGCCTGTTTTATTTCTTCTTGTCTAGCTTGTGCAATGGCTGTTTCTCTTGCGTTAAAGACACTTTCTTTTTTCCCTTCTGCATTTGTAATTGTATCAAATATTTTTATATCTTTTAGATTTAAAGTTCTTTCTATTATCTCGTATGCGTTAAGTCTATTTGTACCATAGGTTTTATTTACTTTTACATTTCTGTAATCATAATTTTTATGTGTTATATACCATTGTGAATTGAATTCACTAAATTTTGTTTTTATATCCCACTTAGCTTGATTTGATGTTTCTAGTAATTCGTACATAAATTGATCTATAATTTCTGGTGGTATCCAAGTTGCACCTAATCTTATTCCAATTTCTGTTGCTGTTAAATCTTCTGGTTGTACTTTCTTTAAAGACTCTACATTTATTTTAAATTCTGGATGTGTTTCTACTAAAGACTCTGCAAGTTTTAGTTTTTCTCTAACATTTCCACTTAAATATTCATCTGCTGTTTCATATTTACCATCTTCCATTGGTACTTTATAAATAGCTCCTGCTAATTCACTTATAAGTTCTTCTTGTGTTTTGTTAGAAAGTTTTGACATATACTCTAAATCAACTGTAGCTTTTTCTGAAAGCGAAACTATTAAAGCCTCATTTGCTGTATCAACACTTGTAATTTCTTTATATGCTTTGATAGTTCTTTTTGAAAACATATCTGCTTTTCGTAAGAATTTACCATCACTATCTAATACTTCCAATGAACAAAGCAAATAATAACTACTATCTTCTTCAAAAGCTAGCCTGTTTCCTCTGCTATTTATTAAACCATATTTTCTAACAAAATCATCATATTGTCTATTTAATTTTGCTTGCACAGATTTTATATTTTCATCTGGAAAATCGTCTGTTTGTAATTCAATTAAATTTCTTACAGTTTCTCGTAGTTCTATCATTCCTTTAATTCTGCTTGTAGTTGTAATTGGCAAGTTTTGCTCTATCATTATGCTATTTTCTCTAAAGTAAATTTTACCATCTACTAAAGTATAAGATAGATTTTTTACATTAGGATCTGCAGGTATTGAATTTACTTCTTCTTCCTCTATATCTCCAACTTCAAAATCTTCTATTTGAGCTTTTATATCTTCTACTGCCTCATTTAGTAAATCTTCTAGTTCTAATCCCTCATAAGCCTTACAAGTTGAATCTTCTCTACCATACTGCATTGTATCCATTTCCATTTTGCCTAAAATCATATTAGGATTATCTACAAAATATTTATTCATTACTATTCCGTTTTTATCTGTATCAAGATTTATCCAATCTGGCATAATATCAGTCATATTTTCTCTTTTTTGTAGAAATAAAATGTCTGATGTAACTTTTGTTCCTGCATTTTTTGTAAAAGTATTATTTGGAAGTCTAATTGCTCCAACTAAATCTGCTCTTTGAGCTATATATCTTCTAACAGATGAATTTTGCTTGTCCATAGTTCCTTTTGAAGTAATAAATGCAATAATACCTCCAGGTCTTACTTTATCAATAGTCTTACCGAAAAAAATAATCGTGGATTAAAAAAATTATGCTTATCATATCTTTTATCCATTACTTTAAATTCTCCAAATGGAACATTTCCAAGTGCTACATCAAAAAAGCTATCTGGTAAATCAACTTTCTCATATCCTTGTACTGCTATTGTTGATTTCTGATATAACTGCTGTGCTATTCTACCACTTATATTATCTTTTTCAATTCCATATATTTTACAATTTTCTAATTTTTGTGGTAACACTCCAATAAAATTACCAATACCACAAGATGGCTCTAATATATTTGCATTTTTTAGTCCCATATTTTGTAAAGCCTTGTATATTGCTTTTATTACGATTGGTGGTGTATAAAATGCTGTTAAAGTTGATTCTCTAGCCTCTGCATATTCTTCATCATTTAATAATTCTTTTAATTCATTGTACTCTTTGCTCCATTCAGGCTTATCTTTATTAAAAGCATCAGCTAATCCTCCCCAGCCTACATATTGTGATAATACTTTTTGTTCTTCTACAGTTGCATATCTATTTTCTTCTTCACATTTTTTTAGAACTTTTATTGCATCTATATTTCTTGCATATTTTTCTTTTTGTCCGCCAACTCCTAAATTATCATCTGTTATTTTGAAATTATTTCTATTACTTTCTGGTATTTCTGGATGTAACACAAAATCTTGTATTTTATGTTTTGCTCTTACAATATTAGGTTTTATTTTAGAAACTTCTACTGTATTTGCATCTTGTATTTCTTTTATTTCTTGTTGTTCTTCTTTTTGCTTATCCTTTTCTTTTAAATTAGCATAATCTATAAATAATCTTGTAAACTCTTTCCAATCTAAAGAATATCTACTTTCATCACTATAAAGTTCAATTTCTATTGAATCCTCTGTAATATCAAAATATCCATCTGTAGGATCAAATCCTCCAAAATCATTTGAATAATACTCACATTTATCTCTTAATACCTGCTCTTTTTCATTAAGAGTTTTAGTATTATCATTTAATAAACTAATATCGACATTTTGATGTGAAATTATAGTATCAAACAAATTAGATAATTTTTCATTTCCAATTTGTTGTTTTAATTCTTCAATTTTATTATCAATTCTATAATTTTCTTGATTTTCTATTTGAGGCTCAGTTGTTTCTGATTGAACTTCTACAATTAAATGATTATTTGAAGGATTTTCTTTTATCCTTTTTTCAAATTCTTCAAATTGTAATTGTTGTGTAAATAATGGATATTTTGAATCAGATAGAGTAACTATATCATTGTCTATTGAAACTACCTCAAATGTATCTGCACCTAGATATACAGTATCTCCTAGATGATATTGATATACTCTTTTAGCTAGTTCGTTTTCTTGATTTTTCTCTTGTTCTTCAAGTCTTTTTTCTGCCTCTCTTAATCTTCTTGCATTTTCTTGTTCTTCTAGCCAATTTGGATATTCTTCAAGTTCTTTTGAATTAAGGTATCTATCTGATTTTATAAGTTCTGATATTCTTTTTTCAATATAATTCCAATTAAATAACTGCTCTCTTGCACTTTCTCCAAAATATCCCCTATTGAATTTCATTCCTTTAGCATCATACCATACTCCAATTCCAGAACCTCTTATAACAGATGTTCTTCCACCAATTCCATAAACTCTTTTTAAGAAATCAATATTTTCTTTACTTGATAAGCTATCTCTAAAATGTGTATATACACTAAACTTTAGGTCTTGATGCCTTTCTTGTAAATATCTATCTATAAACTCTTGAGTAAATTCAAAGTCCTCTGTTTTATTATCAAATTCATTAATTAAACTTTGTTGCTCTATTTCACTTTTTGGCTTTTCAAATCTATCTTGTAACTGATGCAGAAGTATCATAGCCTCATAATGATATGTTAAATCATTCCAACTTACTAAACTTTCTGCTGTTCTATTTAAGAAACCATCTTTCCAAAACAGAATACCATTTTCAAACTTTTTATATCCAAATCTTTCATTATCTATTAATATTTCCGTATATTCATTATTTACAATACTCTTTAAATATTCTGCTCTTTTGGATATATCTTTTTCTTGGTCAAAATATTGGATTATTTCGCTATTGTGTTTACTTAAATATGTTGTTGTAGCAAGTATTTGATTAATTTTCTCATCTACAACAACATATCCAATATCATTTTCTTTTTTATATTCAGTTAAACGAAGATTATTTCTCTCTCCACTATCTCCTCTGCTGTCATCTTCAGATTGTTCATAAGTTGTACCCATTTCATCTGGTCTTGAGCTTTCAATTCTTCGTTCACTTTCTCCTGTTTCGCCATTTCTTCCACTATCTGTGATACTCATGCTGATGCTGTTTCCTGTATCTCCGTCAAATGTTCTGCTAATTTCTTTTCCATTCTCAATATCGTGTATAGCGGCTTGTTGTGTTCCTTCAGATACTTTAATCTCATTCTTGCGTATTTCCCTGTTGGTAATTTCTCCATTTCCATTATCATATTGGGTATATTGTAATCTCCCACTCTCGTGTAGGTTAGCTCTGCCATTTTCAATTCCTCCTTTTTCTTTATTTTCATCTTTAGCATATAATTCATTTTTATTTTTTTCAAATGTGCGATTTTTTATATTTTCATTTTTTTGTAATTCAAAAACTGTTTTTGCAATTTCTCTTAAACCCTGTTCTGCAATATCACTTATTGCATTTCCAATAGTTGTTAGTGTTTGATAACCATTAAAATATTCAATATATGAAATATCTTGCAAATCAATATGATCTTTGGGGTTAATTCCACATCTAGTCATCATCATATAAGAAACACTTGCAATTGCTGATACTTTTGTAATATTTTCAATAGAAGATTCATCTAATCCATCTAGTTTTGTACCTTTTACATTATTTCTTATCATTTCCATATAATCTTGTATATTATCTTCAACCATATTGAATGCTGTAAGATAAATTGCTTGTGCTAATGATTTGTTTTCAGTACCTTCATTATATATTTCTCCAAAATTGGATTCTAATGTATCAATAATTTCTTTTTCATATTCTGGTTTTATTTCCCATAATTTATAATCTGTTCTCCTAGCATTGTAAGTATCTGAAATATCAAATACAATTCTAAAAGGATATTTACTGTTTTCATCTTTAGACTGTACAAATATACCATTTGAGCCTTTTTTTATCCATCTTCTCAATTTTTTATTCCATTCTTCTATTGAAGCACAGGCTCTAGCATTTGGTCTTTGTGCATAAATCAGAATTTGATCATCAAAATCGTATTTAAAGTTCCAAGAACTACTATCTAAAAAGGATTGCCACTTTTCTACACTTTGGGTAACATCATTTATGGTTTCTTCATAGAGTTTTCTAGTTTCTACAATTTTCCCCACTTGCATTCCTCCTTTAATTATTTTCTTTTCATTAATTCTGTATAATCTCTATCTTCCTCCAAAATTTGAAATGCTGATAGTAGTAACACAATTAATTCGGATGCCTCTTTTGGATATAAAGCTATATCTATAATCGAAACATCTCCATCTTCGTCTTTTCTAGGTATTGAATATCTCAATAATAAATCTTTTAATTCTGCTACCTTTTCTTTCCAATCTTCTGTAACTATATTTTCTTCTTGATAAGATAATATTGTCATTAACTTATTAAAATTTCCTTTATTCACCATAAATTTTACTGATGGATTTTTATATTGATGTATCATTTTTTATTTTTTCTCCTCCTCTTCGATTTCTTTTCCTGCTAAAAACTCTACTATTTTTTTCTTTGCTATTGCATAGCTAAAATCCATTACAAGGCTTTTTTCTATAGGTGTAAAGTTTTTATTGATTTTATCTAATTGATTCCATTTTATCGTTTTAATTTGTTTGGTAGTTGCATAATCACTCTCAAACAATTTTTCTAATGTTTTTAAAATTTGATTAAGCGTATATTTTTGCATCTTTACCTCTTTTCTTTTAAGTAAGCAAAAAGGTAGCCTAATTTATAAGCTACCTCATCACTATACTATTTTATTTTCTTATTGACTTTTTCTTTTTGTATTCATATATTCCGATTCCTGCCATAGAAATTGCTGACATTGCAAACATAGCAAGCCATAATCTCATATTGCTATTATCTCCTGTATTTGGTGTTTCAATTTTTTCGTTTTCAAATTCAAAAGTATATACATTATCTGAATTTTCTTCTACTAATTCATTATCTATAAATACACCTTTATCATTTATTTCTACTTTAATTACTTTATCAGATTTTACATATTCATTTGGTGCTGTAATTTCTTTTATATAGTAAGTTCCATATCTTAAATCTTCAAAAGTAATTGTTCCTTCATCTTTATTTGAATCTACTTGTTGGATTAACTTTGTGCATTCTTCGTCTTCATAAAGACCAAAAGTAAATTTTTCTTTTATTGTTTCTTTTGTTTTAGAATCTACTTTTATAAGTTTTATATCTTTTAAAATTGGCATATCTTTCATTTCGATTTTTTGAGTTTCTTTATCCAAAGATACTGTAAATTCTATTTCTTCTGTTAATTCGTAGCCATAAGGAGCTGTCTTTTCTATAAGTTTATAAGTTTTTCCCTCTTCTAAACCTGTAACTTTGTGAGCGTCTTTTGTTGATGTCCATTTATCAACTACATTTCCATTTTCATCAACCAGTTCAAGTTCTGCTCCCTCTATTTCTTTGCTAGTTACAAAGTCCGTTTTTGTTATTTCAACGATTTTATCAATCATTTGAACTTTTTGCACCTCTTTTGTATTTTTTACAGTAAATTTAATATCAGTTGCTTTTACAAAACCTTCTGGTGTAATTTCTTCTCTTAAAGTATAAGTTTTTCCTACAACTAATCCCTCAATTTTATGAGTTTTATTAGTTGATGTCCAAGTATCTATAATTTTTCCTTTTTCATCTAATACAGTAAGTTTTGCTCCCTCAAGTTCTTTATCTCCTGTTATATCTGTTTTAGAAAATTCAAATACTGTTGTATCATTTGAAATATCTTCTTTAACTTCATATACTTTTGTCACTAAATCTTGTTGTGTGAATTTAATTTCGTATTTTTTATTGTTCAAAACTAATCCGTCTATTATCTTTACTTCCTGTAATTCATAAATTCCCATCGGAAGATTTGTAACTTTTAAATCCCCGTTTTTATCAAGATTATATTTACTAACCTTTTGTCCTTTTTTGTATATTACACTTCCGTCAGCATAATCTATAATATCTTCTTTTGCTGTTAATTCAAATTCAATTTCACTTAAATCTGAAACATCTACAATAGAAGTATCTACATCATCTCTTAATGCAACTGATTTATCTACAATTAGAGTTCCTGTTGGTTGTTCATTTTTTACAATAACTTCTTTTATAAAATCTCCATCTTGGTCTTTATCGTAGTTTCTAATGCCATCAATTTTAAAAGCTACTGGACTTTCTAATTGTAAGAATCCATTTGGAGTTTTTATTTCTGTAATTTCATAAGAACCAACTTCCAATTTTAGAGGAGTAACTATTGTTCCTAACTCTTCTTTATTGTTTGCGTAACTCTTATCTGGAATTACTATATTTTTAGCATTTGTTGTAAATGAATTAAATGTTGTGCTACCAATTTTTTGGCTAACTGCCTCTCCTTTTTTATATAGGATTTTTCCTGTTGCTCTATCATAGATGTCTTTTGTAGCAATTATTTGGAATGTAGCATTATTCAATGATACTTTCTTTCCAGTTTTTAAGTCTTGTTTTATTAACTTAATATAAGTTTCTAATTGTTCGTTATTAACAACAATATCTTTTACTTTTTTAGCAATATCTTCTATTTCAGATTCATCTTCTGATATTGTAAAAGTAAAATCTGTTGCACTTTCATAATCTTTTGGAGTTATTGTTTCTTTTACAATATAAGTTCCATAAGGTAATAAATCTGTATAAGCATTTCCATTTTCGTCAGTTTCAATTGCCTCATAAGTTGGAGCTATTTTTTGAGCTTCAACTACTCTTTTACTATCTACTTGAACTTCTTTTCCAAATTCATCAATTCCTCCCCAAACTTCTTCATAAGTGTATCCTTGAGCATAAGCTTTTTGCACGCTACTATTTAATTTTATTGTAAATGTGCTACCTGCTAATCCAGGTGTTTCTCCTGAGTTTATTTTTATTCCACTCTTGAAAATATGAACTCTCATTTCTTTAACTTTATCTGTGCTTTTTGCATTTCCTGTAATAACTTTTGTGTATTGATCTTTATAAGAAAGATTAACTTCATATTCTTTTTGGTCAATTAAATATCCTATTGGAGCTTTATCTTCTTTTACAATATATTTTCCTAATGGTAACTCTGTAACATCTTCTGCTACACCTTGCTCATTAGTTGTTCTTGTTGCCACTAAATCTCCTTTTGAATAGAATTTTTTAGATTTTGCTACATTGTATATATCTTCTCCTGCATAAACTTTATATACAGCATCTTTTAGTGTTGCATCTCCTTGTGCTTTTGAACCTGTTTTACTATCTTTTTTCACAATTCCAATAGTACCTCTTGGCTCGTTATCAATAATACCATCTATTGTTATTTCAATAACTGGTGTTGTTTGGTCTTTATATATTAGCTCAGCTGTATAAGTGTTTTCGTTTAATAAATAACCTTTTGGTGCTTGAACTTCATTTATTACATATTTTCCTAAAGGTAATTCTTCAATTTGAGCTATACCATTTGAAGTTGTAATTTGAGCAACTTCTTGTCCTTTATGATAGAATGTTTTAGTTCCTGCAACATTTGTTATTTCTTCTGCTGCTTTTATAGAAAATACTGCACCTGTTAATTTATCATTATATTCGCTTACTTTATGAAGTACAATTTTTCCTGTTGGTTCTGTATTCTTAACTCCTTCTATTTTTATTTCTACAACTGGTGTTGTTGCATTTTGATATACCAAATTTGCTTGATATACATTTTCATTTAGTAAATATCCTTTTGGCGCTTGAATTTCTCTTACACTATAATTTCCAAGTGGTAATTCTGGTATTTCTGCAATTCCTGTTCCTTCAGCTGAAGTAATTTGTGCAACTTCTTGCCCTTTTGTATAAAATGTTTTAGTTCCTGCAACATTTTTTATATCTTGTTCAGCTCTTATAGAAAATACCGCTCCTGCTACTTTATCATTATTATCGCTTACTTTATAAACAATAATTTTTCCTGTTGGTTCATTATTTCTAAATTCAACATTAGCTATTTGACCACTTATTACATCAACTCTTTTTATATTAGTATCTAATAAATATCCTGATGGTACTGATGTTTCTCTAACCCAATATGTTCCAGGTTTTAAATTATCAAATAATAATTGTCCATTTGCATCTGATGTGCTATTTGCTATCCATTGAGTACATCCTTCATCGGCAAATAAATCAAAATTACAATTTGCTACTGGATTTCCCATATTGTTATATTTTTGAACTTGAAGTTTTCCACTTTGAACTTCTACTGACAAACTAAATGTAGTAGGATCAACATAGCTTGAAAACATTAAGTTTTGTACTGAGCCTGAAGTAAACGCAAAATGCACATAATTTGACATTGTACCACTTGAATATACTGCTCCATTAGGCAATAATTCATATATTCCGTGTTCTCTTGAATTAAATGAAACTACTCCAATATTACTCTCATTTGTTGCTGTAACTCTTAAATCATTGCTACCTCTGTCATGTGCAAAATTTACTCCACTTATTGTTGTATTAAAACTATCAAAGTTTGCTAATACTCCATTTGAATCTGAAAATGTTGTTGTATCTCCAACACTAACTGTATTCATTACTCCATCAAAAGAAACTCTTGAATGATATTGATTATAATAGCTTTCTGTTTGTGCAAGCCAATTTGCATATATTCCAGAAGACATATAATTTCCATTCCAAGAATCTCTACCTGGTCCGATACCTAATACTTCCCATACATATTGTTGAGTAGCACAAGCATCTCTTTGAGCCTCATAACTTCCAGGTATTCCTAGTCCGTGATGCATAGCATATCCAAAATAAATCATTTCTGCCATTCTCTCGAACTCTGGTCTATTTGCTCTAAATTCTGCCAAGAATTCATCTCCATAAGCATATGCTCTGCCTGTTGGCGATTTTATTCCGAACTCTGTGCAAAATAACATATAAGTTCCACCATCATAATTTGCATAGTGTAACTCGTGTCCAAATGTGCTTAAACTGCCACCTATTACACCAAACTCTGCATTTGAGTTTATATCTGTAATAAAGGTTGCAAAAGCTTGTATTGGTAGTGCTGTTATCATTGTTAATATCAAACATATCACTGCCATTATTTTTTTAGTTTTTCCTTTCATTATTTTATCATTTCCTTTCTTTTATTTCGTAAAAAAAAGAGCTATCTCTAGCCCATAAAAAATAATATTTTTTTATTGTTGTACCCAAAAATAATATAGTCCGCAAGCACAACTATTTACTTTATAATTATAAGAAGTAGTCCAATTCTTTGTATATTCTTCTAAAGCACTATACGCCTCATCCCAACTTGAATAATAACCGTGTTCATTTGGTGCATCTCCTGCAATATGATGTGTTCCCCCATCAACACACCAATAAGGAGTTTCCTTTTTAGTTGGTATGCTGCTTTGAGTTTCTACATTTTCCTTTGGCTTTTCTTGTTCTACTGCTACACATGGTTTTTCTGTTTCTTGTATTTGTGGTTCTGGTGTTGGTTCACTTACTTGACTACTTGTAGTTTGTGAAATTGGTTTATTATCCACTTTCTTTTGTTCTTGTTTTGATTGATCAGCTTGTTTAGGTTGCTCAATAACAGTTTCTTGAGATTTTTCCTGTTCTTGAGTTTCTTCTAAATCAAGATTATCTTCTATTATTTCATTATCATCATCTACTGAATTTTGTATTTCTTCTAACAATTCAATTTCTTCACTATTTTCATCAATAAGATTACTACTAGCCATACTACTTTCTTGATTTTTAAGTTTTGTATATACACCAATTCCTATAATGCTACTTAATAATAAAAATACTAATATAATTATTAAAACTTTCTTTCTCATAAAAAAATCACACTCCTTTATTTGAGTGCATTTTATTATATTAAAGAAATATTTGCAAATCTACAATATCTTATTTTTAGTTAGTTTTTTATCTTTCCATAGCTCTCTGCCTTTGTAATTTTCTGGTATGATGTTCTTTTACACACTCAAATAAAAAATCTTCCATCTCTCTAGGTGTAGCTACATTATTTGGTACATAATCTTTAAACCTATCATAATGAATTTCATATTTAGGTTTTTGATTTGCTTTTTCTTCTTCCATAATTTCTGAAATTTTATCGGCTGTTAAACTTCCTTCTTGACTTAATTTTTTCAAATGTATAGCTTGTGCCTGTGAAGGTGTTGAATCATATTTATTTATGCAATCCAATAAAACATATTGTTCATCTTCTTGCAAATAAGATAATTCAACTGCTGGACTAAAAGCTATTTTTCCAATATCGACTAAATCCAATAAATCTTTTATTAGCTCAGTAAGCCTTATATACCTTTGAATTTGCCTTGCACTATCTTCTGAATTCTCTGCGATTTTTTCGTCGGTTCTTGACCTCGTGCCAACTTGTCGCAAAGTTAAATCATTTCTTTGTCCTTGATGTTTTAAAGCCTCCATTTTCAATTTATAAGCAAAAGCCTTTTCACTTGGCAATATTTTTTCTCTTTGTATATTACTATCTACCATTAAAATTGTAGCTTCATCTCTTGTTAATTCTCTAACAATTGCAGGAATTTCTGTTAAACCTGCAATTTGACTTGCAAGTTTTCTTCTATGACCAGAAATCATCTCATAATCGCCATCTTCTTTTTGTCTTACAATTACAGGTTGTTTTACTCCACCATTAGAAATGCTTTCTATCATTTCTTGTAGTTCTGCATTATTCTCAACTTTAAAAGGGTGGTTTGGAAAGTTTGAGATTTTATCTAATGGTATCATTACAACCGTTTCTGTTTTTCCATTATTTGTACTCAATCTAAATATACTATCTACACTGGGTATCTCTAGTTTTAAGTCTTTCCCTATTTTCTAGCACCTCCTTGATAAAATTTTCGTATGCTATTGATGCTTTATTTGACTTATCATAAGCATAAATGCTTTTTCCTTCTGTTGTTGCCTCTGCTACTTTTGTTGCTACTGGAATAACTGATTTAAAAATCTTTAGCATACTTCCATAATTACTTCTTAATGTTTCTTCGGTAGCTTTTGCTAATCTTGTTTGCTTATCTGCAAGTGTCAATAAAACTCCTTCAATTTTTAATTTAGGATTTATAATAGCTTTAACTTTATCAATTGTTTGAATTAATTGCACCATTCCCCTTATTGGCAAATACTGTGCTTGCACTGGTATTATTACACTATCTGCTGATGCTAGAGCATTTATAGTTAATAAACCTAAAGATGGCTGACAATCAATAAGAATATAATCATAATCTTTCTTTATTTGATTTATAAATTTTGTTAAAACATATTCTCTATTGATAACAGATGTTAAATGCATCTCTAACGATTCCAATTCGATATTGGCTGGGATTAAATCAATACCTTCTGCATTTTTCAAAACACCCTCACTCTGATTGATAGGTACTTGATTAAGTGTTTTTTCTAATAAAGATTTTATTGTAACATCAACATTGTCTTTATTAAAACCTAATGATGTTGTTAAATCTCCTTGTGCATCAAAATCAATTAGTAATACCTTTTTGCCTTCTCTAACAAGTCCTGCACCTAAATTAACTGCTGTAGTAGTTTTTGCAACTCCACCCTTTTGATTAGCTATTGCAATTACCTTACATTTTGACATTTGAACCTCCTTCCTCAAATTTCGCTTAACTACTTTGTAGAAAAGCTATGTAAAGCAAAAAAGCGAATTGATTTTTATATATCAACTCGCTTTATAATTTATCTTTCAACTTCTTTTGCTTTATTTTCTCTTTTCTCAAATTCTTTAATTTCAGCATCTATCATATCTTTAGTTCTTGCAAATCCTAAAACCCATACTTTATCTAATATATCTTTTTTTATGTTCAAATTATTTCTTTTTATGTCAGTATCATATTCTTCTAATAAATCCTCTATTTCTTCATCTGTTTGAATTTCTGGAAATACAATTTGATTATCAATTATACTCCAATTATAATTTCTAAATAAATAGCCTAAAAAACCTTTTTGTCCATCTTCATCATACTGTTTTAAAATATCCTTATTAAATAATTCATTTTCACTAAATTTTAAAATATTTTCTTTTAGCATATTTTCACTCCTTATCTTGATAAATCTTTTTTACTTTTACTGCTTTTCTCTTGTAATAATTTTACCTTTGAATAGATTTTAAAAGCCTCATCCTCATTAAATTCCTTATCAATACTTATTGATTTTTTCTGTATAAAATCTTTTGATAAAATAAATTGCCCAGTATCTATAAAGTTATATCTTCCTTCTTTATCTTTTCCCATAAACATAGCCGTTACAGGAATAATCTCATTATTAAATAATGGAATATTAACTGTACAGAATTCTCCTGGCTCAAGATGTTCTAAATATTCAATAGAATCATTTTCATTGATAACATCTAATTTTGTATCCATCTTTTCACTTCCCTTCCTTAAAATTTTGGCAACAAAAAAAGATGACTTAATCTTTTTTGACTAAATCATCTTTAATGTGCTATGTATTTATTTCATTATTTTGTACATTAATTCATTAACAAAATCAGCAGACATTCCTTGTCTAATTTGCTTATTTCTGAAATCTAATAATGCATCTCTTATTAATTTATATTCATCTGCATTTACCTTAATTTTAATTTTTTTACCGAACATAATAATCTCCTCCTATATTTTCATTGTCGATATAATATTATGTTTTAGTAAAAAAATCAAATGTGCAATTTTTTTATATTTTTATCTATTTTTTAATTATTTTTATTTTTTATAAATACTCACAACCATTGCTAATACTGCATTTTTTATTATTAACCTAATGGACAATCACCGTTATTACCAACGCTATTAGTGTTATACCTTTTTTCTCTTCATAAAATTTGTTCTTTATTTCTTTCATACTTTCCTCCTTTGATTTATTATGGTTTATTTTTCTTTTGAATTTATACTTCGAATTATACAATATTAAATTTATATTTTCAATCTTTTTTTCTTTTTTTATAGATTTTGTTACTACTATGAAAACTTTATTTACTTGCTTTCAAAAGGGCGAAAAGTAACTGACACTTTATATATGCTTTTTCATACTTTTGATACTTGCTATATATATTACCTCATTTTACATTATCTTATATCTTAATGTGGTAGATAAAAAATCGCCTTGAATTTATTTTTTAAACTCAAAGCGAAATTTTTTTAATTTTAATAAAACATTTATAAAAATTCCAGACGCGTCTGGAATTTTTATATTTTATTTATTTTCTTTATT